>NZ_JBSHDU010000020.1:0-110942 GCF_053616475.1 Streptomyces sp. NPDC055815
CGCCTCCCTCGTTCCTCGGGAGGCTCCGCGCGCTCGGGGCCGTTCCCCCGGCGGCGCCCTTCGGCTCACTCGCCAGGCGCCGCGCATGAGCGTTACGCCGCGTGGCCGCCGTCCACCGAGAACTCCGCGCCCGTCACGTACCGCCCGCCCGGTCCCGCGAGGAAGGCGACCATCGCCGCCACCTCGTCCGGGGTGCCGAAGCGGCCGAGCGCCGTCATGGCCGCCTGCCCCTCCGCGTACGGTCCGTCCGCCGGGTTCATGTCGGTGTCGACGGGACCGGGGTGGACGATGTTCGCCGTGATGCCGCGCCCGCCCAGCTCCCGCGCGAGGGCCTTCGTCAGGCCGATCAGCGCCGCCTTGCTCATCGTGTAGAGGGTCCCGCCGGGGCCCGGCACCCGCTGCGTCATGCAGGTGCCGATCGTGACGATCCGCCCGCCCCCGGAGAACCGCGCCGCGGCCGCCTGCGAGGCGAGGAACGCCGCCCGCACGTTCACGTCGAGGACCCGGTCCACGTCCGCGAGGGACAGCGACTCCAGCGGTCCGAGGACGCCCGCGCCGACGTTGTTCACCAGGACGTCGAGGCGCCCCAGGGCGTCCGCCGCCCACTCCACCGCGCCCGCCGCGTCCCCGGCGTCGGCCGCGTCGGCCCGCAGGGGCAGCGCCTTGCGGCCGGTGGCCTCGATCCGCGCGGCGACCTCCTTCGCCCGCGCCTCGTCCTGGACGTAGGTGAAGGCCACATCGGCGCCCTCCCGGGCCAGCCGCACCGCCGTCGCCGCGCCGATCCCCCGGCTGCCACCCGTCACCAGGACCGCCGTGCCGTTCATCGTGGACATCCCGAACCTCCGTGAGAAGAACCAACTGGTTGCGGGTTCAAGGAAACTCGGCGGGACGCCCGGACGCTGGCGGGAAACGGACACCGAGCCGATCACCGATGAGTTCCGCCCGGCGGCGCGGTCAGAGCTTCCGAGACACGATGGTCCGGAGAACAGAAAGGGCATCCACCATGGCCACCCTCAGCCTCACCCAGTTCATCACCCTCGACGGCGTCATCCAGGGCCCCGGCGGCCCCGAGGAGGACCGCAGCGGCGGCTTCGAGCACGGCGGCTGGTCCGTGCCCTTCGGCGACGACGTGATCATGCGGCACATCACCGAGATCTTCGCCCGGCCCACCGCCTTCCTCCTCGGCCGCCACACGTACGAGATCTTCGCCGGCTACTGGCCGAAGCAGACCGACCCCGCCGACCCGATCGCCTCCAAGCTCAACGCCCTCCCCAAGTACGTCGCCACCACCACCCTCGACTCCGCCGACTGGGCCGGGACCACCCTGCTCAAGGGCGACGTCGTCGAAGAGGTCGCCGCCCTCAAGGACCGCCTCGACGGCGAGATCCAGATGCACGGCAGCGCCGGCCTCGCCCGCACCCTCCTCGACCACGACCTCATCGACACCCTCCACCTGCACATCTACCCCGTGGTCCTGGGCACCGGCCGCCGCCTCTTCACCGACGGGGTCCGCCCCACCGCCTTCCGCCTCACCGACGCGCGCACCACGGGCACGGGCGTCGCCCTCCACACGTACGACCTGGCAGGACGCCCCACCTACGGCAGCTACTGAACCGGAAGCCGCAGGAAAGATGTAGCCGCCACGGGCCCCTCCGGGTACGGTGATCGCTCCGAGTGCGAGCCGTCGAAGTCTCCACCCCGCCGCAACAGTTGGAGAACCGGCCCGCGATGTCAGCCTCGTCGTCCATCGCCGCACCCCTGCCCCTCGGCGCGCCCCGCCGCGCCTGGCTCACCGACCTGCCCGTCCTGCTCGTCGCCGTCGTCTGGGGCGCCAGCTACCTCGCGGCCAAGGGCATCACCACCGGCCACACCGTCATCGCGGTCCTCGTGCTGCGGTTCGCCGTGGTGCTGCCCGTCCTCGTCGCCGCGGGGTGGCGCAGGCTCCGGGCCCTGAGCGCGGCCCAGTGGCGGGGCGCCGCGACCCTCGGGCTGATCCTCAGCGGGATCTTCCTCCTGGAGACGTACGGCGTCGTCCACACCTCCGCCACCAACGCGGGCCTGATCATCAGCCTCACCATGATCTTCACCCCGCTCGCCGAGGCCGCCGTCACCCGGGCCCTCCCCTCCCGCGGCTTCCTGGCCGCCGCCGCGCTCTCCGTCGCCGGCGTCGTCCTGCTGACCCAGGGCGGCGGGTTCACCGCGCCCTCCCTCGGCGATCTGCTCATGCTGCTCGCCGCCCTCGCCCGTACCGTCCACGTCCTGGCCATGTCCCGCATCAAGGCGGTCCGCTCGGCCGACTCGCTCTCCCTCACCACCGTCCAGCTCGGCTCCGCCGTCGCCGTGTTCGCCGTCATCGCCGCCCTCCCCGGCACCGGCGCCTCCCCCTGGGCCGTGGCCCTCGACTTCGGCCCGCGCGAATGGGCCGGGCTCCTCTTCCTCTCCGTCTTCTGCACGCTCTTCGCGTTCTTCGTCCAGATGTGGGCCGTCCGCCGCACCTCGCCGTCCCGGGTGAGCCTCCTCCTCGGCACGGAGCCGCTCTGGGCCGCCGCCGCGGGCATCGCCCTCGCCGGCGACCGCCCCGGCGCGCTCGGCCTCGCGGGCGCGATCCTCGTTCTCGCGGGGACCAGTTGGGGCCGCCGCGCCGCGGACGAGGACTCCCGGTAGGTTCTTGGCCCATGCGTTCACTGCCGTACGACATAGACTTCCGCGCCCGGGCCCGCCGCACCCAGGCATGGGGACTCGGACTGCTCGCCGTGGCCGTGCTCCTGTGGATCTGGCTCGCGGTCCTCCTCTTCACGCCGTACGAGAGCGGCGAGTACAGCCGGGAGTGCACCTCCCGGTTCACCAGCGAGTACCTCCACGACAACGACAGCCACTGCGTCGAGGAGCGCGACTGGCCCGAACTCCTCGCCGTGCTCGCCGCGTCCGTGCCCGTCTCCGTCATCGGCGGCGTCCTCTACACCAGCGGCTCCGTCTCCCACCGCATGGCCGAGCACCTGGCCGAGGTCACCCGCCTCAACGAGGCGAGCGCCTGACCTCGCCGGGTGCTCAGTCCCCGGCTATGCGGCTCGCCCCCATCGCGAGCGCCAGACCGAGGACCGCGACCACGATGTTCGCGAACAGCTCCCGGCCCTCCAGGAACCCCACGTTCTCCGTGAGGAACCGGGTCAGACCCATGAAGTGGAACCAGCCGCCGGTCATCTCGCGGATCACCCCTGCCACGCCGGCCACGAGCAGGAGCACCCCGAGGCCCTCAAGAAACTTCTTCATGATCCGATCATGGAGGGGAGGACCGGCCGGCCGCGTCCGCCGCTCGTCTACGGCGGTCGATACCAAAGTATCGACCTGAGCGACTCCGGTATCCCGAGGGCCCGCGCGCCCGGTGCACCGCCCCCGGCCTGCGTACATTTGCGGACATGACTCGCACGGACCGGCAGCGCTGGCTGCTCCCCTCCCACCTGGTCGAACCGGGCGGGAGCGGGACCGCCCGGCCCCGCCGTACCGTCCGCGACTGGATCGTGGACACCTCGCTGTTCCTGCTCGCGGCCTTCGTCGGCCTCATCGCCGCCGACACCAGCGCGCAGTACACCAGCGAGACCGTCACCCTCTTCGACCAGCTGGCCGGCGCCGCCGCCTGCTGCGCCCTGTGGACGCGGCGCCGGTGGCCGGTCGGGCTCGCCGTCGCCCTGTCCGTGGTGAACATCGTCGCCCCCGTCGCCGCGGGCGCCCTCCTCGCGAGCCTGTTCAGCGTCGCCGTGCGCCGGCCGTTCCGCGAGGTCGGCTGGATCGTGGCGCTCGCCGTCGCCACCTCCACCGCGCAGGTCTTCGTCCGCCCCGACCCCACCACCAACGCCGGGCTCTCCATCGCCCTCGGCTTCGTCCTCATCCTGCTCGTCACCGCCTGGGGCATGCTCGTCCGCTCCCGGCGCCAGCTCGTCGAAGCCCTCAGGGAACGGGCCCGCCGCGCCGAGGCCGAGGCCGAGCTGCGGGCCGCCCAGGCCCAGCGGCTCGCCCGCGAGGCCATCGCCCGCGAGATGCACGACGTCCTCGCCCACCGCCTCACCCTGCTCAGCGTGCACGCCGGAGCCCTGGAGTTCCGGCCGGACGCCCCGCCCGAGCAGATCGCCCGCGCCGCCGGGGTCATCCGCGACAGCGCCCACGAAGCCCTCCAGGACCTCCGCGAGATCATCGGCGTCCTGCGCGCGCCCGGCGAGAACGGCGACGGCGACCGGCCGCAGCCCACCCTCGCCACCCTCGACTCGCTGGTCGAGGAGTCCCGCGAGGCCGGTACGGAGGTCGTCCTCGACAGCACCGTCGACGATCCGGCCGCCGTGCCCGCCGCCACCGGCCGTACGGTCTACCGCATCGCGCAGGAGGGCCTCACCAACGCCCGCAAGCACGCCCCCGGCACGAAGGTCACGGTCACCGTCCGGGGCCGCCCCGGCGAAGGCCTCACCGTCGAGGTCCGCAACCCGGCCCCCGCGGGTCCGGTCCCGCACGTCCCCGGCTCCGGCCAGGGCCTCATCGGCCTCACCGAACGCGCCGCCCTCGCCGGCGGCCGACTGGACCACGGCCCGTCCCCCGACGGCGGCTTCACCCTGCACGCATGGCTGCCGTGGCCGGCCTGACCTTCCCGACCGATCCCGCCGCACCCGGGCGCACCACAGCGAGCGCGAAGCCCCGGCCGATTGCGCCGCACCCGCGCCCGCCCCGGCCCAACCCGCCGCACCCGCACCCGCGCCCGCCCCGGCCGGGCACGGTCTTCCGGCCGATCCCGCCGTGCGCACGGCTACCGTGGCCCCCATGACCATCCGGCTGATCGTCGTCGACGACGACCCCCTGGTCCGCGCGGGCCTCACCCTCATGCTCGGCGGTGCCGACGACCTCGAGATCGTCGGCGAGGGCGCCGACGGCCGCGACGTCCCCGAACTCGTCGCCCGGCACGCCCCGGACGTCGTCCTCATGGACATCCGCATGCCCCACGTGGACGGCCTCACCGCCACCGAACGCCTCCGCGCCCTCCCCGGCGCCCCCGAGGTCGTCGTCCTCACCACCTTCCACGCCGACGAGCAGGTGCTGCGCGCCCTGCGGGCCGGCGCCGCCGGGTTCGTCCTCAAGGACACCCCGCCCGCCGAGATCGTCGCCGCCGTCCGCCGGGTCGCCGCGGGCGACCCCGTCCTCTCGCCGGCCGTCACCCGCCAGCTCATGACCCACGTCGTGGAGCGCCCGGAACAGCCGCCCAGGCGCGCCACGGCCGCCGCCCGGCTCACCGAACTCGCCGACCGCGAGCGGGAAGTGGCCGTCGCCGTCGGACAGGGCAGGTCCAACGCCGAGATCGCCACCGAGCTCTACCTGAGCGTCCCCACGGTCAAGGCCCACGTCTCCCGGATCCTCGCCAAACTCGACCTCAACAACCGGGTCCAGATCGCACTCCTCGTCCACGACGCGGGCCTCGTCGACCCGGACGAGAACCACCGGTCGGGATAGTCTGCTGCGATGTCCGTCATCGAACTGGGGGAGTACGGCGCGGACTTCACCGCGAACCCGTACCCCTCCTACGCGAAGTTCCGTGAAGCAGGCCCCGTCCACGAGATACGGATGCCCGACGGCTTCCAGTTCTGGCTGGTCGTCGGCCACGAGGAAGGGCGCGCCGCGCTCACCGATCCCCGGCTCGCCAAGTCCCCGTCCGTCATCGGCGTCCGGCCGCCGGAGGAGGACATCATCGGCGTCCACCTCCTCTCCGCGGACGCCCCCGACCACACCCGGCTGCGCCGCCTGGTCACGGCGGAGTTCACCGGCCGCCGCGTCGAGAGCCTGCGCCCCCGCATCGAGCGGCTCACCCACGAACTCGCCGACGCCATGGAACCGGCCGGGCGCGCCGACCTCGTCGACGCGTACGCGTACCCGCTGCCGATCACCGTCATCTGCGAGCTCCTCGGCGTCCCCGCCGGGGACCGCGACACCTTCCGCGCCTGGTCGAACGAGCTCGTCACGCCGACCGGCGAGCGCGGCATCCTCGACGCCCTGGAGGGCTTCGGCGGCTACCTCGACGGCCTCATCGAGGACAAGCGGGCCGCGGGACCCGCCGACGACCTGCTCTCCGGCCTGATCTCCGCCCGCGGCGAGGACGGCGACCGGCTCTCCGGGCCCGAACTCCGCGCCATGGCCTACCTGCTGCTCATCGCCGGCCACGAGACCACCGTCAACCTGATCGCCAACACCGTCCGCAACCTGCTCACCCACCCCGAGCAGCTCGCCGCCCTGCGCGCGGACCCGGACCTCCTCGACGGGGCGATCGAGGAGTCCCTGCGGTACGACGGTCCGGTGGAGACCGGCACCTTCCGCTTCACCCGGGAGCCCGTCACCATCGGCGACACCGTCATCCCGGCGGGGCAGAGCGTCCTCGTGGGGATCGGGGCGCTCGACCGGGACCCGGCCCGCTTCCCCGATCCCGACCGCTTCGACATCCGCCGCGACACCCGGGGCCACCTCGCCTTCGGCCACGGCATCCACCACTGCCTGGGCGCCCCGCTCGCCCGTCTTGAGGGCAGGATCGCGCTCCGGACGCTTCTGGACCGCTTCCCCCGGCTGGAACTCGACGCGGAGGCCGGTACGTTGGAATGGCTGCCCGGCATGCTCATGCGCGGGACCCGTCATCTTCCCGTCCGGTGGTGAACCCTTGAGCGACCAGATCCCCGCCCTCGACCTCGACCTCGCCCGGAAGGTCCTGGACGCGCAGCCGTTCAGTCGGCTCGTCGGCGCCCGCATCACCGAGTTCGGCGCGGGCCGTGCGGTCCTGGAGGTGGACCACCGCGACGAGCTGAGACAGCAGAACGGATTCCTGCACGGTGGTGTGCTCTCGTACGCGGCGGACAACGCGATCACGTTCGCCGCGGGCGCCGAGCTGGGCGCGGCCGTGCTGACGGCCGGGTTCTCCATCCAGTACGTCCGGCCCGCGAAGGGCGGGGTGCTGCGCGCCCGGGCGGAGGTGGTCCATGCCGGGCGACGGCAGGCGGTGGTGCGCTGCGACCTGTCGACGGTCGACGAGCAGGGCACCGAGACGCTGTGCGCGGTCGCCCAGGGCACGGTGCTCTCAGCCGGCTGAACCGGCCGCGTCGCCCCCGACCGACCCGGTCCGGCCCGCCCACCGAGGCGAGCCGGACCCGGCGCCGCCCCCGCCGTCAGCCCTGGACCGGACCCGGCGCCGCCCCCGCCGTCAGCCCTGGACCGGACCCGGCCGCCGCCCCGCCGTCAGCCCTGGACCGGAACCGGCCGCCGCCCCGCCGTCAGCCCTGGACCGGAACCGGCCGCCGCCCCCGCCGTCAGACCAGAACCGGAACCGGCCGCCTCTCCCGTCGTGACCGTTCGCACGCCTCCGCGATCCGCAGGGCCGCCAGGGCCTCCCGGCCGTCGCACGGGTTGGGGGCCTCGCCGCGCACCAGGCGGACGAAGGCGTCCAGCTCCGCCTCGTACGCGGGGGCGAACCGCTCCAGGAAGCCCGGCCACGGCTTGCCCGGCGCGGGAGGGCCCTGCGGCTCCACCGAGGCGAGCGGGGACCGGTCGTCCAGGCCCACCACGATCTGGTCCCGCTCGCCCGCCAGCTCCATGCGGACGTCGTACCCGGCGCCGTTGCACCGGGTCGCGGTGGCCGTCACCAGCGTGCCGTCGTCCAGGGTCAGGACGGCGGCGGCCGAGGACACGTCCCCCGCGTCCCGGAACATCGCCGGGCCCCCGTCCGAGCCCGTCGCGTACACCTCGACGACCTCCCGCCCGGTCACCCAGCGGACGATGTCGAAGTCGTGCACGAGACAGTCCCGGAAGAGACCGCCGGAGAGCGGCAGGTACGCGGCGGGCGGCGGCTCCGGGTCGGAGGTGACCGCCCGCACGGTGTGCAGCCGGCCGAGCCGCCCCGAGCGCACGGCCTCGCGCGCCGCCCGGTAGCCCGCGTCGAAGCGGCGCATGAAGCCCAGCTGGAGCACCGTGCCCGCCGCGGTCACCGCGTCGAGCGCGGCCGTCGTCCCCGGCACGTCCAGGGCGATCGGCTTCTCGCAGAAGGCCGGCAGGCCCGCCCCGGCGGCGCGGGCGATCAGCTCCGCGTGCGCGGCCGTCGCCGAGGCGATCACCACGGCGTCCAGGGCGTGTCCGAGCAGCGCGTCCACGTCCCGGGCCGCCTCCGCGCCGAGCGCCCCCGCGACCCCGGCCGCCCGGACGGGGTCCGCGTCCGCCACCACCAGCGACTCGACCTCGGGGTGCCGGGCCAGCACACCCGCGTGGAAGCTCCCGATCCGTCCCGTACCGATCAGTCCGATGCGCATGGCCCCACCGTGGAGCCGGGCGTGCCCGAGTGTCAAGGATTTGTCAGGACAACCGGACGTCACGACTTCCCGTCATGAGCTTCCTGTCATGAGTGACCCCGGGCTACGCTCCCCCCGTGCCCAAGCAGTCCGGCTCCCGCCTGCCCCCGCTCTCCGTGGACCGCAGCAGCCCGGTCCCGCTCTACTTCCAGCTCGCCCAGCAGCTGGAGAGCGCCGTGGAGAACGGGACGCTCGCCCCGGGCACCCTCCTCGGCAACGAGATCGACCTCGCCACCCGGCTCGGCCTCTCCCGGCCCACCGTCCGCCAGGCCATCCAGACCCTCGTCGACAAGGGCCTCCTGGTCCGCCGCCGGGGCGTCGGCACCCAGGTCGTGCACAGCAGGGTCCGGCGGCCGATGGAGCTCAGCAGCCTGTACGACGACCTCGCCGCCGCCGGACAGCGCCCCGCCACCCGGGTCCTCGTCAACCGCCTCGAACCCGCCGCGGGACCGGTCGCGGCCGCCCTCGGCGTACCGGAGGGCACCGAGGTCCACTACCTGGAGCGGCTCCGTACCGCGCACGGCGAGCCCATGGCGTACCTCTGCAACCACCTGCCCGCCGGCCTCATCGAGCCCGACACCGAACAGCTGGAGACCACCGGCCTCTACCGCATGCTCCGCTCCGCCGCGCTCACCCTGCACAGCGCCCGGCAGGCCGTCGGCGCCCGCGCCGCGACCGCCGAGGAGGCCGCCCTCCTCGACGAGGCCGAGGGCGCGCCGCTGCTCACCATGGAGCGCGTCACCTTCGACGACTCCGGACGCGCCGTCGAGTACGGCTCCCACCTCTACCGGGCCACCCGCTACTCCTTCGAGTTCCAGCTGATGGTCCGTCCGTAGCCACTCGAGGGGGCCCCTGACCAGTGCCAAGACCCGCATGACCGATACTGCAATGCACGCAGAAGGACACAAAGGAGGGCACGGCCTCGTGACCAGGCTTCGGACAGGAGGGGTACGCGCCGCAGTCGGCGCCGTGCTCGCCCTCGCACTCACCGCGGCGCTCGCCGGGTGCAGCAGCACCGGCGGAAAGCGGGCGGAGGACGCCCGGAAGGCCGCCGAGGCCCAGGGCAGGGCGGCGGTCGACACCCCCCGGTGGACCTTCGCCATGGTGACCCACTCGGGCGACGGCGACACCTTCTGGGACATCGTCCAGAAGGGCGCCAAGCAGGCCGCCGCGAAGGACAACATCAACTTCCTGTACGCCCACAGCGACGAGGCCCAGCAGCAGGCGCAGCTGATCGACTCGTACGTCGCGAAGGGCGTCGACGGACTGATCGTCACCCTCGCCAAGCCGGACGCGATGAAGGCCGCCGTGGAGAAGGCCGTCAAGGCCGGCATCCCGGTGATCACCGTGAACTCGGGCGCCGAGCAGTCCCAGGCCTACGGGGCGCTCACCCACATCGGGCAGGACGAGACCGTCGCCGGCGAGGCCGTGGGCGAGGAGCTCGACAAGCGCGGGAAGAAGAAGGCCCTCTGCGTCCTGCACGAGCAGGGCAACGTCGGCCACGAGCAGCGCTGCGCCGGTGTGAAGAAGACCTTCGGCGGCGAGCTGGTGAACCTGTACGTCGACGGTACCAACATGCCCGACGTCAAGGCCTCCATCGAGGCCAAGCTCCAGTCCGACAAGGCCGTCGACGCCGTCGTCACCCTCGGCGCCCCCTTCGCCGACACCGCCGTTCAGGCCGCGAAGGGCGCGGGCAGCAAGGCCGAGGTCGACACCTTCGACCTCAACGCCAAGGTCGCCACCGCCCTGGAGGCCGGCACCCTCGGCTTCGCCGTCGACCAGCAGCCCTACCTCCAGGGCTACGAGGCCGTCGACCTGCTCTGGCTGTACCGCTACAACGCCGACGTCCTCGGCGGCGGCAAGCCGGTCCTGACCGGCCCCCAGATCATCACCAAGGACCAGGCCGCCGCGCTGAAGGAGTACGCGGATCGGGGCACCCGATGAGCTCCACCGCCCCGCCGTCGGACGGAGTCGACCACGTCGACGAGAGGCTGCTCCGCACCACCCCGCTGAAGAAACTGCTCGCCCGGCCCGAGCTCGGCTCGGTCGTCGGCGCGATCGCCGTCTTCCTCTTCTTCGCGGTGGTCGCCGACAGCTTCCTGAACCCCTCCAGCCTCGGCACCGTCCTCTACGCGGCCTCCACCATCGGCATCATGGCCGTCCCGGTCGCCCTGCTGATGATCGGCGGCGAGTTCGACCTCTCCGCCGGTGTCCTGGTCACCAGCTCCGCGCTGGTCTCCTCGATGTTCAGCTACCAGATGACGGCGAACGTCTGGGTCGGCGTCGGCGTCTCGCTGCTCGTCACCCTGGCGATCGGCGTCTTCAACGGCTTCATGCTGACCCGCACCAAGCTGCCCAGCTTCATCATCACGCTCGGCACCTTCCTCATGCTGACCGGCCTGAACCTGGGCCTCACCAAGCTGATCAGCGGCACCGTCTCCACCAAGAGCATCGCCGACATGGAGGGCTTCCCCTCCGCCCGCAAGCTCTTCGCCTCGGAGGTGACGATCGGCGGCGTCGAGTTCAAGGTCACCATCCTGTGGTGGTTCGGCCTCGTCGCCCTCGCCACCTGGATCCTGCTCCGCACCCGCTTCGGCAACTGGATCTTCGCGGTCGGCGGCGGCGCCGACGCGGCCCGCGCGGTCGGCGTCCCGGTCTACCGCACGAAGATCGGCCTCTACATGGGCGTCGCCTTCTGCGCCTGGATCTCCGGCCAGCACCTGCTCTTCTCCTTCGACGTCGTCCAGTCCGGCGAAGGAGTCGGCAACGAGCTGATCTACATCATCGCGGCCGTCATCGGCGGCTGTCTGATCACCGGCGGCTACGGCTCGGCCATCGGCTCGGCCGTCGGCGCCCTCATCTTCGGCATGACCAGCAAGGGCATCGTGTACGCCGAGTGGAACCCCGACTGGTTCAAGTTCTTCCTGGGAGCGATGCTCCTCCTGGCGACCCTGCTGAACGCCTGGATCCGCAAGCGCGTGGAGGCGACCAAGTGACGACCGACACCGCTCCCCTCGTCCAGCTCGACGACGTCAGCAAGTACTACGGCAACATCCGCGCCCTCGAAGGCGTCTCCCTGGAGGTCCGCGCGGGCGAGATCTCCTGCGTCCTCGGCGACAACGGCGCCGGCAAGTCCACCCTCATCAAGATCGTCGCCGGCCTCCACCGGCACGACGCCGGAACCTTCCGCATCGAGGGCGAGGAGGTCGCCCTCGGCAACCCGCGCGACGCCCTCGACCGGGGCATCGCCACCGTCTACCAGGACCTCGCCGTCGTCCCCCTCATGCCGGTCTGGCGGAACTTCTTCCTCGGCTCCGAGCCCACGAAGGGCAAGGGCCCCTTCAAGCGCCTCGACGTCGAGCAGATGCGGACGACGACCAGGGAGGCCCTGCTCCGCATGGGCATCGACCTCCGGGACGTCGACCAGCCGATCGGCACCCTCTCCGGCGGCGAGCGCCAGTGCGTGGCCATCGCCCGCGCCGTCCACTTCGGCGCCAAGGTCCTCGTCCTCGACGAGCCGACCGCCGCGCTCGGCGTCAAGCAGTCCGGGGTCGTCCTGAAGTACGTCGCCGCCGCCCGCGACCAGGGTCTCGGCGTGGTCCTCATCACGCACAACCCGCACCACGCGTATCTCGTCGGCGACCGTTTCGTCCTCCTCAAGCGGGGCGTCATGGCCGCGAGCCACACCAAGGACTCCGTCACCCTCGACGAGTTGACCCGGCAGATGGCCGGCGGCAGCGAGCTGGAGGACCTGCGGCACGAGCTGGAGCGGCCGACCGGCACGTGACGGACCGCGGCGCGATGTAACGGCCCCTTGACACCCCACCTGGCAGAATCGGAGCCGATGAGTACCTACCGTGACCTCGCCCACCGGGGAGCCGCCCGCGGGACCGTGCTGCGCACCGTCGGAAGCCGGGAGCGGCGCTCCCACCTGACGGCGCCCCGGGTGCCGACCGTCGGCATCGACATCGGCGGTACGAAGGTGATGGCCGGCGTCGTCGACGCCGACGGCAACATCCTGGAGAAGCTCCGCACGGAGACCCCGGACAAGTCCAAGAGCCCCAAGGTCGTCGAGGACACCATCGTCGAGCTGGTCCTGGACCTCTCCGACCGGCACGACGTGCACGCGGTCGGCATCGGCGCGGCCGGCTGGGTCGACGCCGACCGGGCCCGGGTCCTGTTCGCCCCGCACCTCGCCTGGCGCAACGAGCCGCTCCGCGACGCCCTCCAGGGCCGTCTCGCCGTCCCCGTCATGGTCGACAACGACGCCAACACCGCCGCCTGGGCCGAGTGGCGCTTCGGCGCCGGACGCGGCGAGGACCACCTCGTCATGATCACCCTGGGCACCGGCATCGGCGGCGCCATCCTGGAGGACGGCCAGGTCAAGCGGGGCAAGTTCGGCGTCGCCGGAGAGTTCGGCCATATGCAGGTCGTCCCCGGCGGCCACCGCTGCGCCTGCGGCAACCGCGGCTGCTGGGAGCAGTACAGCTCCGGGAACGCGCTGGTCCGCGAGGCCCGCGAGCTGGCCGCCGCCGACTCCCCGGTCGCGTACGAGATCATCGAGCGGGTCAAGGGGAGCGTCCCCGACATCACCGGCCCCCTGATCACCGAGCTCGCCCGCGAGGGCGACGCCATGTGCGTGGAGCTCTTCCAGGACATCGGCCAGTGGCTGGGCGTCGGCATCGCCAACCTGGCCGCCGCCCTCGACCCGTCCTGCTTCGTCATCGGCGGAGGCGTCTCCGCCGCCGACGACCTGCTCATCGGCCCCGCGAGGGACGCCTTCCGCCGCCACCTCACCGGCCGCGGCTACCGTCCCGAGGCCCGCATCGTCCGCGCCCAGCTCGGCCCCGAGGCCGGCATGGTCGGCGCCGCCGACCTCGCCCGGCTCGTCGCCCGCCGCTTCCGCCGCGCCAACCGGCGCCGCGTCGAGCGGTACGAACGGTACGAGCGCTACGCCCAGGCCCTGCGCAACGGGACCTCGGGCCGGGCCGCACGCACCCCCGAGGACCCCTCTTCATGACCGTGCCCCACCAGTCCGCCCCGCCCCGCCCCCCGCAGGACAAGTTGCCCGAGGACCGCAGGCACATGATCCGCCGCCGCTGGCTGACGGCGGTCATCATCGTGCTCCTCGTCGGCATCCCCGCCGGCTACCTGGTCATCTCCGCGGGCCAGAGCCGTGACAGCGGCCGCGACAAGGAGCGCGAGTCCTCGGCGGCCGGGCTCCAGGCCAACTGGCCCTCGCTGATGAAGCGCCGGGTCTTCGAGGTCCCGATCCCCGCCGGGGCCTGGGACGTCGCCTACTACGAGACCAGCAACTGGAAGACCAGCCGGCTGTACGTCCAGTTCGCGACGACCGCCGGCGGCCTGGACGCCTTCCTCGCGGAGTCGGGGACCTCGCGCTCCGCGCTCACCCCGGGCCGGATCACGGTCGGCGAGCGCGACGCCGACATCGCGGGCTGGACCTTCGCCGACGGCATGGGCTGGGCGGGCACCACCGTGACCCGCGAGAAGCCCCGCCCCCACACCGCGATCACCGTGGACCTCACCGACCCGGCCTTCCCCCGCGTGTACGCGGTCTCCACCACCAGCCCCTGACCGTCCCCCGGAAGAACCCCCCGGCTCGCGCGCAGGCGCGGGATCGCGTCCCATGGCAGGACGGGCCGGGCGGGGTCGGGAGGCGGGATGTCGTGGGCGACCCGGGTGCGGAGCATCCGCGCCGGAGCCGAGAGCCGTTTTCCCGTCCTCACGGAACTGACCGGCCGACTGGTGAGCGGGAACCTCCTGGACGCGGGCACGCGGCTCGCGGCCCAGGCCTTCCTGGCCGCCGTGCCGCTCCTGTTCGCCCTCGCCGCCTTCGCCCCGCTCGCGATCCGCGACCAGCTGGGCGAGTCCCTCCGCGTCATGTTCGGCCTGTCCGGGGCGTCCGACCAGCAGGTCCAGAAGGTCCTGGACCAGAGCACGACCGACGGGGTGCGGGAGACCACCGGCATCGTCGGCGCGGTGGTCGCCCTGGTGTCGGCCACCAGCTTCAGCCGTGCCATGGCCAGGGTGTGCGAGCGGGCCTGGGGACTGCCGAAGGCCGGGACCCGGATCGCGGCCTGGCGGTGGATGGTGTGGCTGCTCGCCCTCGTCGTGGTGGTGTTCCTTCAGGCCCCCATCCGCGACGGCTTCGGGGCCGGCACCTGGCTGGGCCTGCCGCTGTACTTCCTGGTCAGCACGGGAGTGTGGCTGTGGACCCAGCACCTCCTGCTCGCCAAGCGGGTGGCCTGGCTGCCGCTGCTGCCCGGCGCGGTCCTGGCGGGCACCGCCTCGACCGTCCTCGGCATCACGGCCCGCCTCTACATGCCGGGCGCCCTCAACCGGGCCCTGGGCGAGTACGGCTCGCTGGGTCTGGTCCTGACGATGCTGTCCTGGCTGATCGTGGTCTGCGCCGCGATCACCTTCGCCTTCACGATCGGGGCCGTCCTGGCCCAGGAACCCCCGCTGAACCGGTACCTGGGCACGGACCGGGAATGACCCGGGCGGGTCAGCCCACGAAGTGGCGCTCGCGCACGGAGCGCCCCGAGGGGATCTCCGGGTCCCGCGACAGCTTCTCGCCCTCGACGTCGATGTCCGGCAGGAGCCGGTCGAGCCACTTCGGCAGCCACCAGGCGGACCTGCCGAGCAGGGCGAACAGGGCGGGCACGAGGGCCATGCGGACGACGAACGCGTCGAAGAGGACGGCGGCGGCGAGACCGAAGCCGATCATCTTGACGAAGTCGTTGTCCTCGACGATGAAGCCGGAGAAGACGCTGGTCATGATGATCGCGGCCGCGCTGACGACCCGGCCGCCGTACCGGAAGCCGGTGACGACCGCCTCGCCGGGACGGGCGCCGTGGACGTACGCCTCACGCATCCGGGAGACCAGGAAGACCTCGTAGTCCATCGCGAGGCCGAACACGACGCCGATCATGAAGATCGGCAGGGTGCTCATGACCGGGCCCGGCTGGTCGACGCCGACGAGGTCGGCGAGCCATCCCCACTGGAAGACGGCGACGACGGCACCGAGGGCCGCGCTGACGGACAGGAGGAAGCCGAGGGCCGCCTTGAGGGGGACGAGGATCGAGCGGAAGACCAGCATCAGCAGGAGGAAGGCGAGGCCGACGACCAGGGCGAGATAGGGGAGGAGCGCGTCGTCCAGGGTCTGCGAGAAGTCGATGAACATCGCGGTCTGCCCGGCGACCAGGATCTCCGTCGCGCCCGTCCGCCGCTCCGCATCCTCCGCCGTCGCGCGCAGGGAGCGCACGAGCTCCTCGGTCCTGCTGTCCGTGGGGCCGGTGGCGGGGACGACGGTGACGAGGGCGGTGTCGCCCGCGGCGTTCGTGGTGGCGGGGGAGACGCTCGCGACCCCGCGGACCCCCTCCAGGGTCGTGCGGACCCCCTCGGCGGCCTTCTTCGCGTCCTTCGCCTCGACCGTGACCGTCAGCGGCCCGTTGAAGCCGGGGCCGAAGGAGTCGGACAGCAGGTCGTACGCCTTGCGCTGGGTGGTGTGTGGGGCCATCGAGCCCTCGCCCGGCAGGCCCAGTTCGAGGCTCGCGGCGGGGACGGCGGCGGCGCCCAGGCTCACGACACCGAGGAGGAGCACGGCGACGGGGTGGCGCAGGACGAACCCGGCCCAGCGGGCGCCGAGGTTGGGCTTGGTCCGGGCCGCGCGCTTGTCGGCCCCGCGCTGCTGACGCCGGGACAGCGGCTTGCCGGTGTACTGCTTCCGGTCCCGGCGGGCGAGCACCCGGACGGGGGCGAAGCCGAGCAGCGCCGGTACGAAGGTGAGGGCGACGAGTACGGCCACGGCGACCGTCCCGGCGGCGGTGAGGCCCATCTTGGTGAGCATGGGGACGTTCACCACCGCGAGTCCCGACAGGGCGATGATCACGGTGAGGCCGGCGAAGACGACGGCCGAGCCCGCGGTGCCCACGGCCCGCGAGGCGGCCTCCGCGCGCTCGCGGCCCTCGGCGATCTCGGAGCGGTAGCGGGAGACGACGAACAGGGCGTAGTCGATGCCGACGGCGAGGCCGATCATCATCGCGAGCGTCGAGGTGGTGGACGACAGACCGAGGGTGGCGCCGAGCGCGGTGATCGCGCTGATGCCGATGCCGACGCCGATCATGGCCGTGAGCAGGGGCATGCCGGCGGCGATCAGGGACCCGAAGGTGAGGAGCAGGACGACGGCGGAGACGAGGATGCCCAGCTTCTCGCCGGTACCGCTCATGGCCTGCTCGATCTCGACGGCGTCGCCGCCCGCCTCGACGGCGAGTCCGGCGGTCCTGGCCCGCTCCATGGCGTGGGTGAGGCCGTCGTGCGCGGCGTCGGTCAGTTCGGTGGCCTTCACCTTGTACGTGACGTACGCGTACGCGGTCGTACGGTCGCCGCTCACCGCGTTCGCCGCGAACGGGTCGGCCACGACGGCTACTTGAGGCGCCTTGGCCAGCTCGGCGACGAGCCGCTCGACCTGGGCCCTGCGGGCCGGGGAGGTGAGCTTCTCGGTGCCGGGGGCGCGGACGACGACGCGGGCGGCGGCACCGTCCGCGCGTGCGTCCGGGAACTTCTCCTGGAGGAGGTCGAAGGCCTTCTGCGACTCGGTGCCCGGCATCGAGAAGGTGTCGGCGGGCGGGGCGGCGGCGGTGGAGGCCGCGAAGCCCGCCCCGAAGAGGGCCAGGAGCCAGAGGAGAACGACCAGGCCGCGCCTGCGGAAGGCGAAGCGGCCCACTCGGGAGAGGAAGGTGGCCATCGTGGAGAAGTCCTGTCGGTAGGGAGATCATGCCGCCGGTGGTGCCACAGGCGCCATGCATGGCGTCACGGAAAAGGCGGGAGACATACGGGGTCTGCACCCCTCGAAGAAAGAGGGTGGCACCAAAATGGCGCCACTGCAAGTCCGTGTGGCGCCAGATGGCGTCATGGGGTGCCAGGGGGTGTCAGGGGGCGCCCGGGGCTGCGTGTGCGGGGGACGACGAAGCGCGTCGCCTACTCCTCCTGCCCGGCGGCGCGGACCGGCGAGGCGCCGGACTGACAGGTGACCCGGCGGCGCCCGCCTCCGTGGGAGATGAGAGGGTCTTGCGGGTGAGTGAGACAGCGACGAACACCCTGCAATACCGTGTCGACGGGCGCGAGGACGCCCCGGTCCTGGTCCTGGGGCCGTCCCTCGGGACCACCTTCCACATGTGGGACCGGCAGATACCGGAGCTCACCCGTGACTGGCGGGTCGTCCGGTTCGATCTTCCGGGGCACGGGGGCGCGCCCGCGGAGCCCTTCACCTCCGTCGCCGAGCTCGGCGACCGGCTCCTCGCGACGCTCGACGCGCTCGGCGTCCAGCGGTTCGGCTACGCCGGCTGCTCCTTCGGCGGTGCCGTCGGACTCGATCTCGCCCTCCGCGCGCCCCACCGGGTCGCCTCGCTCGCCCTGGTCGCCACCTCCCCCCGGTTCGGCACCGCCGACGAGTTCCGGCAGCGGGGGGTGATCGTGCGGGCGAACGGTCTCGAGCCGATGGCCAGGACGGCGCCCGAGCAGTGGTTCACCCCGCTCTTCGCCGGTGCCCAGCCCGCCATCGTCGACTGGGCCGTCCAGATGGTCCGGACGACCGACCCGGCCTGCTACATCGCCGCCTGCGAGGCCCTCGCCGTCTTCGACGTCCGCGAGGCCCTCGGCGGCATCGGCATCCCCGCCCTCGTCCTCGTCGGCTCCGAGGACCAGGTCACCGGCCCCGCCGAGGCCCGCACCCTGGTCGCCGGGATCGCCGACGCCCGGCTCGCCGTCGTGCCCGGCGCCTCGCACCTCGCCCCGGTCGAGCAGCCCGCCGCCGTCACCGACCTGCTCACCGAGCACTTCGCGGGGATCGTTCCGGAGACCAGCGGCACCCTGGCCGTGCCTCCGGCGCCCGTCCCCGTCGCCGAGCCCGCACCGGCCGCTCCCGAGGCCGAGCCCGCCGAGGCCGGCCGGCCCGACCCGTACGAGCGGGGGCTCGGGCTGCGCCGCGAGGTCCTCGGCGACGCCCATGTCGACCAGGCCCTCGCCGACGACCCCGACGGCGCCTTCCAGGAGCTCGTCACCCGCTACGCCTGGGGCGAGGTCTGGAGCCGTGAGGGGCTCGACCGGCGCACCCGCAGCGTCGTCACCCTCACCGCCCTGATCGCCGGCGGCCACCGCGAGGCCCTCGCCGACCACACCCGCGCCGCCCTCCGCAACGGCCTGTCGGCGGAGGAACTGCGCGAGATCGTCCTCCACGCGGGCGCGTACTGCGGTTTCCCGGCCGCCGAGACGGCGCTGCGGGTGGTCACCCGCGTCATCGCGGAGGAGACGACGCCCCCGGCGTAGCCTGGGCCCGTGAAGCTGACGAAGAAGTCCCACGCCTGCGTGCGGCTGGAGAAGGACGGCCGCACGCTCGTCCTCGATCCCGGCATGTTCACCGAGGAGGACGCCGTCCTCGGAGCCGACGCCCTGCTCGTCACCCACGAGCACGCCGACCACTTCGACGAGGGCCGGCTGCGCGCCGCCCTGGAGGCCAACGAGGCCGCCGAGATCTGGACGCTGCGCAGCGTCGCCGAGCGGATCTCGGCCGCCTTCCCGGGGCGGGTGCACACCGTCGGGCACGGCGACACCTTCACGGCGGCCGGCTTCGACGTCCAGGTCCACGGCGAGCTGCACGCGGTGATCCACCCGGACATCCCGCGCATCACCAACGTGGGCTACCTCGTCGACGGCGCCGTCTTCCACCCCGGCGACGCGCTCACCGTGCCCGAGCACCCCGTGGACACGCTGCTGCTGCCCGTGATGGCCCCCTGGAACAAGATCTCCGAGGTCATCGACTACGTGCGCGAGGTCAAGCCGCGCCGGGCGTACGACATCCACGACGCCCTGCTCACGGACCTCGCGCGGCCCATCTACGACCGGCAGATCGGCGAGCTGGGCGGCACGGCCCACGCGCGCCTGGCCCCCGGCAGCTCCGCCGAGCTCTGAATCCGCGCACTGTCACACCCCGCCAGTAGGCTTGCGGTCATGCGCATCGCCACCTGGAACGTCAATTCGATCACCGCCCGGCTGCCCCGGCTCCTGGCCTGGCTGGAGAGCAGCGGCACCGACGTGCTGTGCATCCAGGAGACCAAGTGCACCGCCGAGCAGTTCCCCACCGAGGAGCTGCGCGCCCTGGGCTACGAGTCGGTGGTCAACGCCACCGGGCGGTGGAACGGCGTGGCCCTGGTCTCCCGGGTCGGCCTCGCCGACGTGGTCACCGGCCTGCCCGGCGGCCCGGAGTACGACGGGACGGAGGAGCCCCGGGCGATCTCCGCGACCTGCGGCCCGGTCCGCGTCTGGTCGGTGTACGTGCCGAACGGCCGCGAGGTGGCCCACGAGCACTACGCGTACAAGCTGCGCTGGCTGGAGGCGCTGAAGGCGGCCGTCGCGGAGGACGCGGCGGGGGACCGCCCCTTCGCGGTCCTGGGTGACTACAACATCGCCCCGACCGACGAGGACGTCTGGGACATCGCCGTCTTCGAGGGCGCCACGCACGTGACGGAGCCCGAGCGGGCCGCGCTCGCCGGGCTGCGCGAGACCGGTCTCGCCGACGTGGTCCCGCGCCCCCTCAAGTACGACCACCCCTTCACGTACTGGGACTACCGCCAGCTCTGCTTCCCGAAGAACAAGGGCATGCGGATCGACCTGGTCTACGGCAACAAGCCGTTCGCCGAGGCGGTCTCCGACAGCTATGTCGACCGCGAGGAGCGCAAGGGCAAGGGCGCCTCGGACCACGCGCCGGTCGTCGTCGACCTCGACGTCTGAGCGGATCCTCCGGTGCGGCCGCGGAGATCATCTCCGCGCGCCGGGTGGTCGACCGGGAGGTGACGGTGCGAGGCTGTTCGGATGAACATCCCGTTTCTGGACAACTGGCGCAAGCGACATGAGCCCGAGCCGGCCGACTCCCCCCTGGCCGCGGCCTTCGACCGCGACCCGGAGGGAGTGGCCGAGCTCCTCTCCGAGTGCGAGCTGCTGCGTTCCCGTGTCGGGGAGGCCGGGGTGGAACTGGACGACACCCCGCGCTCCCTCCAGGACCTCGACCAGCTGCCGCCCCGCTGGCGAAACGATCCGGAGGAGCTCCCCTGGTTCGGGAACGACGCCGGCCTCTACCTCGGCACCGTGATCGTCCGGAACGTGCCGGGCGCCCGGTGGCAGGTGTGGCCCGGCGGCGGCCCCGTCGTGCGGCTCGCCTCCGGCCGGGAGATCCAGGTCGTCGAGGCCGGTCTCGACTGGGCGATCACGGGTGCCCCGCAGCTCTCCCAGGTGTACGCGGAGGCCTCCGAGTACTGAGTCCGCGCCCGCCCCGCGCCACCCTTTTACAGTAAATACTGCTTATACCCGTTTCATACGTGTCGGGCGTGAAGTCCCTTCTTCCGGTGGGTCGCTCGTGAAGAGTGTGCGCTGACCGCGACACCGCTGAGAAACGGGGCAGGGCAGCGCATGGCCGTCGTCGATCCGCTGATCGAACTGCGTGGCGTCAACAAGCACTACGGCACGCTGCACGTCCTCCAGTCCATCGACCTCACCGTCGGGCGCGGAGAGGTGGTCGTGGTCATCGGCCCCTCCGGATCGGGCAAGTCCACCCTCTGCCGGGCGATGAACCGCCTGGAGGGCGTCGAGTCCGGCGAGATCGTCATCGACGGCCGCCCCCTCCCCGAGGAGGGCAAGGCGCTGGCCCGGCTGCGCGCCGAGGTCGGCATGGTCTTCGAGTCCTGCAACCTCTTCGCGCACAAGACCGTCCTCGCGAACGTCTCCCTCGCCCAGATCAAGGTCCGCAAGCGCAAGAAGGAGGAGGCCGACCGGCGTTCGCGCGAACTCCTCGACCGGGTCGGGCTCGCCGCGCACGCCGACAAGTACCCCGCCCAGCTCTCCGGGGGCCAGCAGCTGGGGGTACCTCCCAGGCCCTTAAGGCACTGGGGGAGCGTGGCGATCGCCCGCGCCCTCGCCATAGGCCCCAAGGCCGTCCTCTTCGACGAGCCGACCTCCGCGCTCGACCCCGAGATGATCAACGAGGTCCTGGAGGTCATGCGGCAACTCGCCCGTGAGGGAATGACGATGGTGGTCGTCACCCACGAGATGGGCTTCGCGCGCTCCGCCGCCAACCGGGTCGTCTTCATGGCCGACGGGAAGATCGTCGAGGACCGCACGCCGGAGGAGTTCTTCAGCGCCCCGCGCAGCGAACGCGCCAAGGACTTCCTCTCCAAGATCCTCAAGCACTGACCGGGGTGGGAACCATGCGGCGCACGCACCGGACCCCGGCCGCGATTGTCCTGCTGCTCGCCGTGACGGCCGGCCTCGGCGGCTGCGGCAAGGAGGGCAGCCCGCCCGTCAAGGGCCCCCAGGCCGACCAACTCCCCGTCTACCAGGTGCAGTCCGGCGTCACCCTGCCGGACTCCGCCACCTGGAACCGGGACCGAGGTCTTCCGTACCGGCGTCCACGCCGTCGCCCGCGGCCAGGGCGAGGCCGCGTACGCCCTCGGCATGCGCAAGACGCAGGTGATGACGTACGTCCTGGTGCCCCAGACCGTCCGCGCGATGCTGCCGGCCATCATCAGCCAGCTCGTGGTCGCCCTCAAGGACACCTCGCTCGGCTTCCTCATCACCTACGAGGAGTTCCTGCACGCCGGCAAGCTGATCGCGCCCAACCTCGACCACGACCTGCCGTTCATCCCCGTCGTCCTCGTCATCTCACCGATCTGCATCGGGATGTGCATGCTGCTCTCCTGGTTCGCCACCTGGGTCGCCCGCTGGGAACGCCGCAGCCCGAAGACGAAGGCCGCGGACGTCGCCCCGGCCGAACCGCGGACGCTGCTGCCGGGGCAGCAGTAGGGGGCCCCGCCCCCGAGCCGCACCCGCCCGGCAGCAGCCGGTGATCACTCCGCCCGCAGCGGGACCGACACGTACGAGGGGTCGGCCGTGGGGGAGGAGAAGGTCAGCTGCGCGCCGGTCGGGTTGTGCTCGATGTAGAGCGGATCGACGGTGTCGACGACCAGCGCGAGCCGGTGCCCGGCCGGGACGTCGTACGCCGTCGAGAACAGCTCCAGATCGACGCCGAAGGGCTGCCCCGGGGTCCGGTCGTGGAAGGTGTACGGGGCGTTGCTCACCAGCTTGCCGAGACCGAGCGGGCCGACGTCGTAGAGGTACGCGACGAGGGTGCCGCTCTCCTTGGTGGAGCTGACCGTGGTGTGCATCTTCACCGTGCCGCGCACCCGCTGCGGGCTGTCGTACCGCTCCGATTGCCAGACGCCCGCGAAGGCGCGGGGGAGGAGGGGGATCGAGGCGATCGGCGGGGCCTGGAAGAACTGGTCCAGGAGGTTGGAGAGCATGACGACCCCGCCGTTCGCGCCGGAGTCGACATTGGCCCAGATCCGCTGCGTACCGCCGAGGTCGAACTTCCGCCGGTTCGCGTCGAGGGACTTCCAGTCGGGGTAGCCCTCGTAGCCGGCGTCGGACCGCGGCTTGAGCTGGACGGGCTGCTCGCGGTCGATGCCGTTGTCGGCGCCCTTGAGGTAGTGGTCGAACCAGCGGTGGGCACTGGTCCAGGTGTCGTTGGGCAGGCCGAGGAGGCCGGTGGCCTCGGCGGTGGCGTGGTCGCCCGGACGGAACTCCAGGCGCTTGGGGCCGGTGAGCTTCTCGTAGAAGCTCGCGTACTGGTTGGGCGGGAAGATGGTGTCGCCCCAGGCGTTGCCGAGCATGATCGCGGCGCCGTTGGCGTTGATCCGGTCGAGCTGCTCGACGGCTGAGCGCTTGCGGCCCCAGGCGATCATGTCCTCCTCCTTGGCCAGGTCGGAGGAGAGGAAGTCGCCCAGGATCTCCTGGAGTTCGGGCCCCGGGCGGCCGGTGAGGTAGCCCGCGCCGCCGAGCAGGGCGGCGGCCTGGAGGTGCTGGGTGCGGCCGCTGTAGATGGACTCGATGAGGTCGGCCCAGCCGCTGAGCGCCGCGACGGCCTTGATCCGCGGGTCGTGCGCGGCGGCGAGCAGGCTGATCCCCGCGCCGTACGAGACTCCCGCCATGCCCACGTGGGCGGGGTCGGACGGGGTGTTCGCGAGGGCCCAGTCGATCACCTTGGAGGCGTCGGCGACGTCCTTCGGGCCCGCCGTCTCGATCTCCCCGCCGGACTGCCAGAAGCCGCGCGAGTTGTAACTCACCACGACGTAGCCGGAGTCGGCGAGCTTCTGGGCCTGGGCGAGGTACTCGACCTGGGGCATGGCCCAGCTGGTGGGCAGCACGATCAGGGGGTGGCGGGCGCCGGCGGCGGCTCCTGCCGGGGTGACGACGTTCGCCTTGAGGACGGTGCCGCCGTCCCCGGCGATGTCGACGAAGCGGATGGACGTGTCGGCGGCCTGGGCTGTCGGGGCGAGCCCGAGGGCCGTCCCGGCCACGAGAGCGGCCGAGACGGCGAGGACCAGGGATGTGCGCACGGGGCACTCCTCACTGGGGGGCACTGTTGGGGGGCAGTGAAGTGAAAGTGACCCGACGGTAACCGGGGTGCTTTACCCGTGGTAACTGGTCGGTAAGTTACGTGCGGGTAACGATTGGTGTTCCGGCCCGGAGGGCGGCGGCCTCCGCGAAGTCGGCATGCGCCTCCCCGTACCGCTTCACGGCGAGGAGGAACATCGCACGGTCGGCGAGCGCGCGGGCGAGGGCGGAGCGGTCGTCGGGGAGGCGGCGGGCGAGGGACACGCCCTCGTCGAACGTCGGGCGGAGCGACTCCTCCGCCCTGCGGCCGGAGGTCTCCCAGTGGAGTGCCCGGCGGACGGTCAGGCGGCGTTGGGCGACGATCAGACCGGGGAGATCACCCGACGCGCGCAGGTCGGCGGTCCGCTGTTCGAGGGCGGGGAGCGAGGCGAAGTAGTTCTCCCGCACGTCGGGAGACCAGCCGTGGAACAGGTAGGCCCCGGACGCCGGCAGCGGGGCGTCCGGAGTGGCGGCCGGTTCGTCCGGTCGGCCCGACAGGACGAGGAAGGTGACCCACCAGGCCTGGATGTTGCTCCAGCTCACCGGCTCGCCGCCTCGCGCGAGCCGGTCCAGCAGGGCCAGCGCCTCGCGCCGCGCGGCGGCCTCCTCGGCGTCACGTCCAGCCGCCCGGAGCATCCGGGCGTACTGGTCCAGCGTCCACACGAGGGAGGCCAGCGGGCCACGGTCCTCGGCCCCCTTGTGCCGACAGTCGTCCACGAGGCCGGCGAACACCTCCAGTGCCCCCTCGTGCCGCCCGGCCGCGTCGAGTTCGGCCACCCACTCGATCAGGCGCCAGGGGGACACGCTGTCCCCGGGCTCGCGGTGCCGGCCGTACAGTTCGGCGGCCTCCGCGTGGCGCCCCTCCTCGGCCAGCACGATCGCGAGCCGGCGGTACGAGCCGGCCTCCGCCAGCTCCTCGCACACCGCTTTCCCCTCGGCCCGTCGGCCGGCGGCGAACAGCGCGTGCTCGTGGCCGCCCAGGGCGCGGTGCAGTCGTTCCTTCCCGTTCGGCGCATCCGCGTCGAGCCGCCGCGCCGCGCCGGCCGCCTCCCCGATCAGGGCGAGGCGCAGCGCGGGATCCCTCAACTCGTAGGCCCGCTCGACCAGCGCGTCGACCAGCTTCGGCAGATACGCCCGCGGGCTCACCTCCGCGAGCACCCGGTAGGCGCCCAGCCGCTCCCCGAGGGTCAACGGCTCCGACCCGAGCAGCAGGACCCGCGCCCTCAGCACCGTCTCCGCGTCGAACTTCCCTGCGTTCCCCATGGGCCCCCTAATCTCCGTGTGATGCACGACGGAGATTCTGGGAGTCGGGGGACAGGCCGGACAAGGCTCTCGAACTGTGCGTTCCGTCCTACGAAAACGGGCCCTGACCTGTCATGATGGTGACGTCTTCACTCCGATCGGAGGGCCGGTGCAGAGCAGGATCGACCCGCCCGACGTCTTCGACCCCCGGATCTACGCCGCGGGCATCCCGCACGACCGTTTCCGCGCCCTGCGCGACCTCGCCCCCGTCGCCCGGCAGGACGAACCGGAGATCCTCGGCTGGCCCGCCGGGGCCGGGTTCTGGGCCGTCACCCGGCACGCCGACGTCGTCCGGGTGCTCAAGGACTCGGGGACGTACTCCTCCCACCTCGGCGCCACCCAGATCCGCGATCCCGACCCCGCCGACCTGCCCTTCATCCGGCGCATGATGCTCAATCAGGATCCGCCCGCACATGGCAAGTTGAGACGCCTCGTCAGCCGGGCCTTCACGCCCGGCCGCATCGAGCGCTTCACCGCCACCGCGCGCGACCGCGCCCGTCAGCTGCTCGGTGAGGCGTTCGCGGGCGGCGGCGAGGTGGACCTCGTCCGGGCCGTCACCGACGACTACGCCCTGCTCAACCTCACCGACCTGCTCGGAGTGCCCGAGAGCGACCGGGGGCTCCTGCACGCCTGGACCGAGCGGGTCATCGCCTACCAGGACCCCGACGAGCCCCCGGTCCTCGACGCCGAGGGCCGACCGGTCAACCCCCGCTCGCCCGCCATGCTCGCCGAGATGTTCGGCTACGCCCAGGAGCTCGCCGCGTACAAACGCGCGCACCCCGCCGACGACGTCATGAGCGTCCTCGCCGCCTCCGAACTCGCCGACGCCGAACTGGAGATGTTCTTCTTCCTGCTGACCGTCGCCGGCAACGACACCGTCCGCAGCGCCGCACCAGGCGGCATCCTCGCCCTTGCCCAACACCCGGAAGAACAGGGGAGGTTGTGGCGCGGTGAGGTGTCCGTGGGCACGGCCGTCGACGAACTCCTCCGTGTGCACCCGCCCGTGCTCTCCTTCCGCCGCACCGCCGCCCGCGACACCGAGCTGGCCGGGCAGAAGATCCTCGCGGGCGACAAGGTCGTCGTCTTCCACGCCTCCGCCAACCACGACGAGCGCGTCTTCACCGACCCGCACCGCCTGGACCTCGGCCGGACCCCGAACCCGCACGTCTCCTTCGGCGACGGCCCGCACGTCTGCCTCGGCGCCCACTTCGCCCGGCTCCAGCTCCGCGTGTTCTACGAGGAGGTGCGCGCGGCCTGCGACGGCCTGGCCCTCGCCGGACCGCCCCGGCGCCTCGTCTCCAACTTCATCAACGGGCTCAAGTCGCTGCCGGTGCGGCCACGGGAGCCGTACGCGCCGCGCGCGTGACATCGGCCACCAGCTCCACCACATCGGGGCCGTACGCCTGCGAGTTGACCACCTTCAGGAGCAGGACGAAGGAGCCCGAGCGGTGGCGGCGCGCGAGGGACTCGTAGTGGCGGGCGAGATAGCGGGTCGCCGCCTGGTTGGTGATCGCCCGCTGCCCGCAGAAGAGGAACACCGGCCGGCAGTCCTCGCCCGCCATGAGCCGGGCGAGGATCACGTACTCCTCGACACCGGCGTCCATCCGGTAGCGCTCGGAGCCGATCAGGAACGACCCCTGGTCCGGGCCCCTCTCCACGTCCACGTTCACCGTGAGTCCGGGGAGAAGGGTCGCCAGATGGGCGGCCATGCGGCGGTTCGAGCCGGGCCCGCCGACGCAGAACTCCGTGCGGTCGCCGAAGCCCTGATGGGCCTGGTCGTGCTGCAGTATGCGCGCGTGCGCCCCGCAGTCCTTGATGAGCGCGCAGAGTTCCAGGAGCGCGAACACGTCGTAGCGGTGCACGGCGGTGCTGCCGCCGGCCTCCTTGTTCACCACGAGCAGGCACTCGGAACTCCCCGGGAGGCCGAAGAAGTCCTGCTTGCGGCGGAGCTTGCGCCGCCAGAAGTACGTGCGGCCCAGCCAGCCGAAGGACGCGCTGATCCCGGTCGCCAGGACCCCGAGCACGATGTTGCGGACGTCTTCGTTCATGGGCGCGCATGCTAGCGGCGATCCGGCCTTCAGTTCGAGGCGGTCCTGACGGGAGGCGGCGCGGGAAGTTACGCTGCGCGGACGGTCGTTGACTGGAGGTAGGAATGCGTCGCTCCGCCGCTGGCAAGGTCTCCCTTCTCGCCGTCGCGGCGGCGGTGCTCTCGATGGGCGCAGCCGCCCCACCGAGCACCGCCCCGCCCTCGGTGAAGGAACCCGTCGCCGTCGGCCACGGCGGTGCCGTGGCCAGCGTCGACGCCGACGCCTCGGCCGCCGGCATCGAGGTGCTCCGGAAGGGCGGCAACGCGGTCGACGCCGCCGTCGCCGTCGCGGCCGCCCTCGGCGTCACCGAGCCGTACTCGGCGGGCATCGGAGGCGGCGGTTACTTCGTCTACTACGACGCGAAGAGCCGTACCGTACGCACCATCGACGGCCGCGAGACCGCGCCCCGCACCGCCGACGCCGGCCTCTTCACGGAGAACGGCAAGCCCATCCCCTTCGAGGAGGGCCAGACCAGCGGCCTCGGCGTCGGCACCCCCGGCACCCCCGCCACCTGGAGGACCGCCCTCGACGCCTGGGGCAGCAAGCGCCTCGACACCCTGCTTGAACCCGCCGAGCGGCTGGCCCGCGACGGATTCACCGTCGACCCCACCTTCCGCGCCCAGACCGCCGCCAACGAGGCCCGCTTCCGCGACTTCCCGGCCACCTCCGAACTGTTCCTGCCCGGCGGGCAGCTGCCCGTGGTCGGCTCCGTCTTCAAGAACCCCGACCTGGCCCGTACGTACGAGACGCTGGGCCGCGAAGGCGTCGGCGCCCTCTACCGCGGCCCGCTCGCCCGGGACATCGTGAACACCGTCCGCACGCCCCCGCTCCGCGCGGGCGCCACCCGGACCGTCCGCCCCGGCGACCTGACGGAAGCCGACCTCGCCGCGTACCGCACCGAGTCCCGCAGGCCCACGAAGGTCTCGTACCGCGGGCTCGACGTCTACGGCATGGCCCCGTCCTCCTCAGGCGGCACGAGCGTCGGCGAGGCGCTGAACATCCTGGAGGGCACCGACCTCTCGGCGGCGACCCGGGCCCAGTACCTGCACCGCTTCATCGAGGCCAGCCGCATCGCCTTCGCCGACCGGGGCCGCTGGGTCGGCGACCCGGCCTTCGAGTCCGTGCCGACCCGGGGACTGCTCTCCCAGCGGTTCGCCGACTCCCGGGCCTGCCTGATCCGCGACGACGCCGCCCTCACCAGCCCGCTCGCCCCCGGCGACCCGAGCAGCCCGGTGCCGTGCGCGAACGGCGGGACCGCCGCGCCGACCACGTACGAGGGCGAGAACACCACGCATCTGACCGTGGCCGACAAGTGGGGCAACATCGTCGCCTACACCCTCACCATCGAGTCCACCGGCGGCAGCGGCATCACCGTCCCCGGCCGGGGCTTCCTGCTCAACAACGAGCTGACCGACTTCTCCTTCGCCCCGGCCAACCCGGCCGTCCACGACCCGAACCTGCCCGGCCCCGGCAAGCGGCCGCGCTCCTCGATCTCCCCGACGATCGTCCTCGACCGGCACGACCGGCCCGTCCTCGCCCTCGGCTCGCCCGGCGGCGCGACGATCATCACCACGGTCCTCCAGACCCTGACGGGTGTCCTGGACCGGGGCCTGCCGCTCGTCGACGCGATCGCCGCGCCGCGCGCCAGTCAGCGCAACCAGGCCACCACCGAACTCGAACCCGCCCTGTGGAACAGCCCGTTGAAGACGGAGCTCGAAGGCATCGGGCACGGCTTCCGGCAGAACCCGGAGATCGGCGCGGCGACCGGCGTCCAGCGCCTCCCCGACGGCCGCTGGGTGGCCGCCGCAGAGACGGTCCGGCGGGGCGGCGGCTCGGCGATGGTGGTGCGGCCGGACGCGGGTTAGAGCGCCGTCAGGACACGCGGGCCGTCGTCCGTGATCGCCACCGTGTGCTCGGCGTGGGACGCGCGCGAGCCGTCGGACGTACGGATCGTCCAGCCGTCCCGCGCCGTGTAGTGCTCGTCGGTGCCGCCGCCGATGAGCATCGGCTCGATCGCGAGCACCATCCCGTGGCGCAGCTTCATGCCCCGGCCCGGGCGTCCCTCGTTGGGGACGCCCGGGTCCTCGTGCATGGCGCGGCCGATGCCGTGGCCGCCGAAGCCGTCGGGGATGCCGTACCCGGCGGCGCGGCAGACCCGGCCGATCGCGTGGGCGATGTCGCCGATGCGGTTGCCGACGACGGCCGCGGCGATGCCGGCCTCCAGGGCCTCCTCCGCCGCGGCGATGAGGCGCGTGTCCTCAGGACGCGCCGGGCCGACCGTGAAGCTGACGGCCGAGTCGCCGGCCCAGCCGCCCAGCGTCGCCCCGCAGTCCACCGAGACCAGGTCACCCGGGGCGAGGCGCGTCCCGTCCGGGATGCCGTGCACGATCGCGTCGTTCACGGAGACGCACACGACCGCGGGGAACGGCACCGGGGCCCACTCCGGGTGGTAGTCGAGGAAGGGCGAGCCGGCGCCCGCCTCCGCGAGCACCTCGCGCGCGGCCGCGTCGAGTTCGGTGAGCGCGACGCCGGGCGCCGCTTTCTCTCGTACGGCCGCAAGGGCGCGGGCGACCACCCGGCCCGACTCGCGCATGGCCGCCAGGGATTCGTTCGTCTTGATCTCCACCATAGCCAATTACTATACCGGTATTTTTATGGGGGGTCGGTATTAATATGGGGGCATGGTGCGCACACCCCTGACCCCCGAAGAGCGCGAGCGCGGCGAGCGCCTGGGCCTGCTCCTGCGCGAGGCGCGCGGCGAGCGGTCCATGGTCGAGATCGCCGCGGCCGCCGGTCTCTCCGCCGAGACCCTCCGCAAGATCGAGACCGGTCGGGCCCCGACCCCGGCCTTCTTCACCGTCGCGGCCCTGGCCGGGGTCCTGAACCTCTCCATGGACGAGCTCGTGGTGCACTGCACCCCGGCGCCCGTCTGACGGTCCCCTCAGACGGAGACCGCCAGCTGCACCCGGCTGTGGCGCGGGCGCTCGATCTCGTCCAGGAGTGCGAGCGCCAGATCGGCGTGGGCGATGCGGCCCGGGCCGTCGATCACCGTGCCCACCGCCGTCCGGTAGCCGCCCGTCCGCTCCGCCTCCGCGTTCAGGTCCATCGGCGGCACCACCATCAGCCAGTCGAGCTCGGGCCCGGCCTCCGCCGTGAGCGTCTCGAACTCGGCCACGTGCCCCTGGGAGAACGTCCGGTACTGCTCCGGGAACTCGGGCGCGTCCATGAACCGCACCCCGGGCGCGGTCTCCAGGGTCGTGGCGATGCCCAGGGTGAGCAGCCGCCCGACCCCCGCCTCGGCGAGCCCGGCGACCATCGCCTTCGCCGCGGCCGTGAAGAAGTCGGCCGAGGGAACGTCGAGCCGGACGGCCGCGTTCACCGCCGCGTCGTGGCCGGCCGCGACCGCCGCCACCGAGGTCGCGTCCGTCGCGTCGCCCCGTACGAGCGTGACGCCCGCCCCTTCCAGATCGCGGTACGCGTCCGGTTCGCGCACCACGGCGGTCACCCGGTGGCCGCGGGCCACCGCCTCCGCCACGGCCGCCCGGCCGACCCGTCCGCCGGCGCCGAAGATGACTACACGCTTGCTGTCGTTGTCCATGGCGGGACCGTAGAACGGGCACCCCTGGTTACTTCAACGGTACTGGGCTAGCGTCGGCCGCATGATCGAGAAGTCCTCCCCGGAGCCGCTGAGCCCCTCCCTCTTCCACGACCCCGACTGCGGCGTACCCGCCCAGCCCATCCGCGTCGGCGGCGGCAAGTGGACGGCGATGGTGCTGCGTTGCCTGGAGGACGGGACGCCCCGCCGCTTCTCCGAACTCCGCGTCCCGCTGCACTGGATCACCCCCAAGGTCCTCACCGAGACCCTCCGCGCCATGGAGCGCGACGGCTTCCTCAGCCGTACCGTCCACGACGAGAACCCGCCCCGCGTCGAGTACGCCCTCACCGCCCTCGGCCGGTCCCTCATCACCCCGCTCGACACCGCCTGCGACTGGGCGCGCGCCCACGCCCCCGAGATCACCGAGGCCCGCACCGCGTACGAACGGGCCGCGCTCTAAGCTCCCGGGCATGATGCCCGAAGAGCTGCGGCGCGGCCGCTACGTCAGCCTGACCACCTTCCGGAAGAACGGCACGGCGGTCGCCACGCCCGTCTGGTACGCGGTGGAGGACTCCGCGCTGTACGTGTGGACCCGCTCCGACTCCTGGAAGGTCAAGCGCCTGCGCAACGACCCCCGGGTCGAGGTCGCCGTCTGCGATCTGCGCGGCAACGTCGCCGAGGGAGCCGAGCGGTTCGCCGGCACGGGGCGGCTGGTGGAGGGGGAGGAACTGCGCCGGATCCGGCGGCTGCTCTCGCGGAAGTACACCTGGCAGTACTGGCTGACCGACGTGCCCGCCATGATCGTCCGGCTCGGGAAGCGCCCGCACACCGGGATCGTCGTCACGTTCTGAAAACGGTCCGTAGTCGTCCCGTAACACGACTGCGGTCCAATACCCGCGGACCGGAAGGTTCCAGTCGACGGCGGGGCAGGTGCGTGACGCATGACGGTGTATCAACTCCCGGTGGAAGTCGCCGCGTTCAAGGGCTGGCTGACAGAGCTCGTCGGCCGCTGCCGACCGGACGGGGGCTGGTACGGGATCTTCGCCGCACGCGACCCCGAGGGCCTGCGCGCCTGCCTCGACGGGGCCGAGATCCTGCCCTGGGACGTCGTCGAGTCCCTCCTCCAGGACGCCGGGGAGCCCGCCGGCGGACCGTTCGCAACGCGCGGCCGGATCCTGTACGCGGCGGCCGCCGGCGCCCACGACGAGCGGCCCGGCGGAGCGGAGGCCCTCGCGGAACGCCGGGACCTGATGGAGGGCGAACGCCGCCACGCCGAGACCCGCGGCCGGGAACTCGCCGAACGTCTCCGCACGACCCCGGACCCGGCCGAGGCGGCCCGCCTGGAACACGACCTCGCCTGGACGCGGGACGACCAGGCCAGGGCGACGGCCCGGGTGAGGGAGCTGACGGGGAGACTGGCCGGACTGGGGGCGGGGACACCGGGCCCGGCCGCGCCATCGACGCGCCCCGCGCGTCCGGATGCGGCTCCTTCGACCCGCCCCGCCCGTCCGGATGCGGGCCCCGTTCCGGCCGGCGGCCCGTCCGTCGATGCCCCGCGGCCCGCCAAGGTCAAGCGGCGGCCCCGGGGTGCCCGGTACGCCTGGCTCGAAGAAGGGGCCGAGGAGGCGGCCGCGCCGGTGCCCGTCCTGCCGGCCGGGGGAGTAGCGCCCCGGGGCGCCCGGTTCGGGGGTGCCGCGGAACCCGTCGCCGCGCCCGCGGCCCCCGCCGTCGACCACGCCGAGGCCCTCCGTGCCGCGGCCAACGCGGTCTACGCCCTCCGGCGCCTGCGCGCCCAGGGCCGCACCGGCGAGGCGCACGCCCTGCTCTGCGAGGCGCTCGGCGGGCCGCCCCACCGGCTGCCCGCCCTCGCGGCGGAGCTGCACCGGGCCGGGCTCGGCGCCGACTGGTCCACGCTGCTGTGGGAGGCGGCCTCGCTGCCTCCGGGCCGGCTCGCCGCCGTCGCGGGCGTGCTCGCCGACGCGGGCCGGGCGGCCGACTGCGAGCAGCTGCTCCGGCAGGGCGTGGCCCGCCCGGTCGAGGAGCTCGCCGGGGCGTGCGCCGCGCTGCACGCCGAGGAGCACCACCGTGAGGCGCACGCCCTGCTCACCGCGTTCGTCCGGGTCCGTGCGCCCGAGGACGCGGCCCGGCTCGCGGGCGCGGACCCGCGCGGGCTCGTCCCCCAGCTCCTCGCCGCGGCCCGCGCGGTGTCCGCGTCCCGGGAGCGCGACCTCCTCCACGCCCTGCGGGTGGCGGGCCTGGCCGGGGCCTGAGAGGGAACGGGGCCCTATCCGTACTGGTCGGTACGTGTCGGTACGTGTCCGACGTGGACCACTCGGGTATGAAACATGATCGACCCGGCCGCTTCACGGCGGTGGTCTTGCTCCGGGGTGTGACGGGGCTTACGTTCTCCTCCTACGCATCGCGTCTACGTGCGTAGAGGCTCTCTGACGCCGTGCCGAAGGAGCAGCTCATGACCGACGTCGTACGCGCCGCGCTCGTCCAGGCGACCTGGACCGGCGACACCGAATCCATGATCGCGAAACACGAGGAGCACGCCCGCGAGGCCGCGAGACAGGGCGCCCAGGTGATCGGCTTCCAGGAGGTGTTCAACGCCCCCTACTTCTGCCAGGTCCAGGAGCCCGAGCACTACCGCTGGGCCGAGCCGGTCCCCGACGGGCCGACCGTCCGCCGGATGCAGGACCTCGCCCGCGAGACCGGCATGGTGATCGTCGTCCCCGTCTTCGAGATCGAGGACTCCGGCTTCTACTACAACACCGCGGCCGTCATCGACGCCGACGGCTCCTACCTCGGCAAGTACCGCAAGCACCACATCCCGCAGGTCAGGGGCTTCTGGGAGAAGTACTACTTCCGCCCGGGGAACGCCGGCTGGCCGGTCTTCGAGACCGCCGTGGGCAAGGTCGGCGTCTACATCTGCTACGACCGCCACTTCCCGGAGGGCTGGCGCCAACTAGGCCTCAACGGCGCCCAGTTGGTCTACAACCCGTCCGCGACCTCGCGCGGCCTCTCCTCGTACCTCTGGCAGCTGGAACAGCCCGCCGCCGCCGTCGCCAACGAGTACTTCGTCGCCGCGATCAACCGCGTCGGCCAGGAGGAGTACGGCGACAACGACTTCTACGGCACCAGCTACTTCGTCGACCCGCGCGGCCAGTTCGTCGGCGAGGTCGCCTCCGACAAGGCCGAGGAACTCGTCGTCCGCGACCTCGACTTCGGCCTCATCGACGAGGTCCGGCAGCAGTGGGCCTTCTACCGGGACCGCCGCCCCGACGCGTACGACGGGCTGGTGCAGCCGTGACCGACCTGTACGCCCGGCACAAGGCCGTCATCCCCGACTGGGTCGCCCTCTACTACCGCGACCCCCTGGAGATCACCCACGGCGAGGGCCGCCACGTCTGGGACGCCGAGGGCCGCAGGTACCTCGACTTCTTCGGCGGCATCCTCACCACCATGACCGCCCATGCCCTGCCCGAGGTCACCAAGGCCGTCTCCGAGCAGGCCGGGCGGATCATCCACTCCTCGACGCTCTACCTCAACCGCCCCATGGTGGAGCTCGCCGAGCGCGTCGCCGGCCTCTCCGGCATCCCCGACGCCCGGGTCTTCTTCACCACCTCCGGCACCGAGGCCAACGACACGGCCCTCCTCCTCGCCACCGCGTACCGCCGCTCGAACCAGATCCTGGCGATGCGCAACAGCTACCACGGCCGCTCCTTCTCCACCGTCGGCATCACCGGCAACCGCGCCTGGTCGCCCACCGGCCTCTCCCCGCTCCAGACGCTGTACGTGCACGGCGGCGTCCGCACCCGCGGCCCCTACGCCGGACTCACCGACGAGCGGTTCATCGAGGCGTGCGTCGCCGACCTGGAGGACATGCTCGGCCAGACCCGCTCGGGCGTCGCCGCCCTCATCGCCGAGCCCATCCAGGGCGTCGGCGGCTTCACCTCCCCGCCCGACGGCCTCTACGCCGCCTTCCGCCGCGTCCTCGACCGGCACGGCATCCTCTGGATCTCCGACGAGGTGCAGACCGGCTGGGGCCGCACCGGCGACCACTTCTGGGGCTGGCAGGCCCACGGCCAGGCCGGACCGCCCGACATCCTCACCTTCGCCAAGGGCATCGGAAACGGCATGTCCGTCGGCGGGGTCGTCGCCCGCGCCGAGATCATGAACTGTCTCGACGCCAACTCCATCTCCACCTTCGGCGGTTCGCCGGTCACGATGGCCGCCGGCCTCGCCAACCTCGCGTACCTCCTGGAGCACGACCTCCAGGGCAACGCCCGCCGCGTCGGCGGCCTCCTCATCGAACGCGTCCGGGCCGCGGCCGCCGGAGTCGCGGCGGTACGGGAGGTCCGCGGCCGCGGCCTCATGATCGGCATCGAGCTGACCGAACCCGGCACCGACCGGGCGAACCCGGACGCGGCGAGCGCCGTCCTGGAGGCCGCCCGCGAGAACGGCCTGCTCATCGGCAAGGGCGGCGGCCACAACACCAGCATCCTGCGCATCGCCCCACCGCTCTCCCTCACCGTCTCCGAGGCCGAGGAAGGCGCGGCCATCCTCGAACAGGCCCTTCGGTCGCTCTAGCTGGCAGGGGAGTAGTCCCGTGAGCACCCGTACCCTCATCCGCGGCGGTCTCGTCGTCACCGCCGCCGACGAAGTCCACGCCGACGTGCTGATCGAGGACGGCCGTGTGGTCGCCCTCGCCGCCCACGGCTCCGACGTGGCGGCCGGCTGGACCGCCGACCGGACCATCGACGCCACCGACCGCTACGTGCTGCCCGGCGGCGTCGACGCCCACACCCACATGGAGCTGCCCTTCGGCGGCACCTTCGCCTCCGACACCTTCGAGACCGGCACCCGCGCCGCCGCCTGGGGCGGCACCACCACCATCGTCGACTTCGCCGTCCAGAGCGTCGGCCACAGCCTCCGCGAAGGCCTCGACGCCTGGTACGCCAAGGCCGACGGCAACTGCGCGATCGACTACGCCTTCCACATGATCCTCTCCGACGTCAACGAGCACACGCTCAAGGAGATGGACAAGCTCGTCCAGGAGGGCATCACCTCCTTCAAGCTCTTCATGGCCTACCCGGGCGTCTTCTACAGCGACGACGGCCGGATCCTGCGCGCCATGCAGCGCTCCGCCGACAACGGCGGGCTGATCATGATGCACGCCGAGAACGGCATCGCCATCGACGTCCTCGTCGAACAGGCCCTCGCGCGCGGCGAGACCGACCCCCGCTACCACGGGGAGGTCCGCAAGGCCCTCCTGGAGGCCGAGGCCACACACCGGGCGATCCAGCTCTCCCGGGTCGCGGGCGCCCCGCTCTACGTCGTCCACGTCTCCGCCGAGGAGGCCGTCGCCGAGATCGCCGCCGCCCGCGACAAGGGGCTGCCCGTCTTCGGCGAGACCTGCCCCCAGTACCTCTTCCTGTCCACCGACAACCTCGCGGAGCCGGGCTTCGAGGGCGCCAAGTACGTGTGCTCGACACCGCTGCGGCCCAAGGAGCACCAGGCGGCCCTGTGGCGGGGACTACGGACGAACGACCTCCAGGTCGTCTCCACCGACCACTGCCCCTTCTGCTTCGTGGGCCAGAAGGACCTCGGCCGCGGCGACTTCTCCAAGATCCCCAACGGCCTGCCGGGGGTGGAGAACCGCATGGACCTCCTCCACCAGGCCGTCGTCGACGGGCACATCAGCCGCCGCCGCTGGATCGAGATCGCCTGCGCCACGCCGGCCCGGATGTTCGGCCTCTACCCGCAGAAGGGCACGATCGCGCCCGGAGCGGACGCGGACATCGTCATCTACGACCCGCACGCCACCCAGACGATCTCCGCGGCGACCCACCACATGAACGTCGACTACTCCGCCTACGAGGGGAAGACGATCACCGGCCAGGTCGAGACGGTCCTGTCGCGCGGCGAACCCGTCATCGACCAGCGGAAGTTCACCGGCCGGGCCGGCCACGGCGCCTTCACCCCCCGCTCCACCTGTCAGTACCTGAACTAGGAGAACGACGTTGGACTTCGGACTCGTCCTGCAGACCGACCCGCCCGCCTCGCAGGTCGTCGGGCTGATGCGCCGGGCGGAGCGCAACGGCTTCCGCTACGGCTGGACCTTCGACTCCGCCGTGCTCTGGCAGGAACCCTTCGTCATCTACAGCCAGATCCTCGAACACACGACGAAGCTGCACGTCGGGCCGATGGTGACGAACCCCGGCACCCGCACCTGGGAGGTGACCGCCTCCACCTTCGCCACCCTCAACGACATGTACGGCAACCGCACGGTCTGCGGCATCGGCCGCGGCGACTCCGCCATGCGCGTCGCCGGCCGCAAGCCGAACACCCTGGCCCGCCTCGGCGAGGCCATCGAGGTCATCCGCGACCTGGCGGAGGGCCGCGAGGCGACCGTCGACGGCAACGCGATCCAGATCCCCTGGATCAAGAACGGCAGGCTTCCCGTCTGGATGGCCGCGTACGGCCCCAAGGCCCTCGCCCTCGCCGGCCAGAAGGCCGACGGCTTCATCCTCCAGCTCGCCGACCCCTTCCTCACCGAATGGATGGTCAAGGCCGTCCGCCAGGCCGCCGCCGACGCCGGCCGCGACCCCGACGCCCTCACCATCTGCGTCGCGGCCCCGGCGTACGTCGGCGACGACCTGGCCCACGCCCGTGACCAGTGCCGCTGGTTCGGCGGCATGGTCGGCAACCACGTCGCCGACCTGGTGGAGAAGTACGGCGAGCACTCGTCCATGGTCCCGGAGGAGCTCACCGCGTACATCAAGGACCGGCACGGCTACGACTACAGCCATCACGGCCGCGCCGGGAACCCCGACACGGAGTTCGTCCCCGACGAGATCGTCGACCGCTTCTGCCTCCTGGGCCCCGCCGAGGCCCACATCGAGAAACTCCGCCACCTCAAGAGCCTGGGCGTCGACCAGTTCGCCGTCTACAACATGCACGACAACCGGGAGGGGACCATCGACGCGTACGGCTCCGAGATCATCCCGGCCCTCGGCTGAGGCCCGTCGGCCCCCCAACCACGGCCCGGACGGGCCGACATGGGCAGTCGCACAGACGTATGGTTGCCCCATGACCCAGGCGAGCCCGTCCGTGTCCGCCGGTGGCCCGCGGCTGCTGGCGGTGAGTGATCTGCATGTGGCCGCGGGCGAGAACCGCGCCGTCGTCGACGCGTTGAAGCCCGGACACGCGGACGACTGGCTGCTCGTGGCCGGAGACGTCGCCGAGGACAGCGCGCTCTTCGCCCGGACGATGTCCTCCCTGGCGGACCGGTTCCGCCGGGTCGTCTGGGCGCCCGGCAACCACGAACTGTGGACCCGTTCCTCCGATCCGCAGCAGTTGCGCGGCGAGGCGCGCTACCGGCACCTGGTGGAGATCTGCCGGGCCGCCGGCGTGGACACCCCCGAGGATCCGTACCCCGTCTGGCAGAGCCCGGAGGGGCCGGTCGCGGTGGCGCCGCTGTTCGTGCTCTACGACTACACCTTCTACCCGCCGGGTGCGACGACCGTCGAGGAAGGCCTCGCGATCGCCCACGAGTCCGGCGTCGTCTGCACCGACGAGTACCTCCTGCACCCCGACCCGTACCCGAGCCGGCAGGAATGGTGCCGGGCGCGCCTGGAGTACACCGCGGAGCGGCTCGCCGCGGTGCCGCCGGACCTGAGGACGGTCCTCGTCAACCACTACCCGCTCGTCCGCGAGCCCACCGAGATCCTGCGGTACCCGGAGTTCGCGCAGTGGTGCGGGACGGTGCACACCGCCGACTGGCACACCAGGTTCCGTGCCGCGGCCGTCGTCTACGGGCACCTGCACATTCCCCGCACGACGCACCACGACGGGGTGCGCTTCGAGGAGGTCTCCCTCGGCTATCCGCGGGAATGGCGCACCCGCTCCACGGAGTTCGCCCCGCGCGTCATCCTGCCGGGACGGCCGCGATGAGGTCGCTGCTCCCGGCGGGCGTCGCCGTCGTCGAGGCGTACGAGGACCTTCCGCAAGCGGCGGTGTTCCCCGAGGAGGCCGCCGTGCTGGCCCGCGCCGTCGAGAAGCGGCGCCGGGAGTATCTGACGGTCCGCCACTGCGCCCGCCGGGCCCTCGCGGAACTCGGCCTCCCGCCGGCGCCGATCCTCAGCGGCCCCCATCGGGAACCGATCTGGCCCGACGGCGTCCTCGGCAGCTTCACGCACTGCGACGGATACCGGGCCGCCGCGCTCGCCCGCGTGGGACCGGTCGCCTCACTCGGCATCGACGCCGAGGCGCACGCGCCGCTTCCGCGGGAGGTCCTCCCCACGGTCGCCCGCCCCGAGGAGCGCCGCGCCCTGGAGCGGTGGGCGGTCGAAGCCCCCGGCATCTGCTGGGACCGCCTGCTGTTCAGCGCCAAGGAGTCGGTCTACAAGGCGTGGTTCCCGCTCGCCCGTCGCTGGCTGGGCTTCGAGGACGCCACCGTCCACTTCGCCCCCGACGACGGCACGTTCACCGTCGCACTGCACGAGACCGGTCCCGAGATCGGGGGGACCGCGCTCTCGTCGATGAGCGGCCGGTGGCTGGTCCGGGACGGTCTGGTCCTCACCTCCGTCGTGGTGCCGGCGGCCTGAAGCTGTGCGGAGAACCCGCCCTCGGAGGCGGGCACCGCACCCTTGGTGCCAGGTCAGCAGATGGACGACGCGACGGCCGAGAACCGCTCGCCTCTCCCGATTCAGCGCCTGACCGTCCCCGAACGACAGGAGCCCCGCCCTCCCGGGCGGGGCTCCTGTCGGTGTCCGGCGGAGCCGGATCAGGGAAGGAACTCGTAGAACGGGCCGTCGGGCGTGCGGCCGCGCGAGCACAGCATCACGTCCCTCCCCTTGAGATAGGCCAGGAACCACGTGCCGAACGTCATCTCGTAGAGGGTCCACGACGGGCTGTCCATCTCCTGGACCAGGACACGCCAGGGCGAGGACGGCTCGTCGGGGACACGGAGGAAGATCATCTCTCCCGTCGTGGCCGTCGCCACCGGCAGCAGTTCCCCGGGGCCCGCCCCCGCCCGGCTCGGCAGGAACTCGGCCATGTCCTCCTCGCGCCAGAACTCGATCTCCTGCCGGACGAAGGTCCCCAGGTCGTGCAGGAGATGGCCGGCGGGGTGCTTCAGGTACAGCTGCCCGTTGACCATGACCGAACCGTAGGCGTCCACGATCTCGCGCAGGTCCGCGGGGAGCGCGACGCCGAGCTCCTCCTCGAGACCGAGCCAGGGGGCCGGATCCGACCAGTTGAACCGGGGTTCTCCCAACCGGGCCTGTATCTCCGCGAGCGTCGCCACCACTGGTTCCCTTCCGGCACGTCGAGCCGATTCCGATCCGGGAATTGTCGGGCAGAGAGCAGGCGCCCCGTCAAACGCACGGGCAAGCAGGACATTTCCCAGGTGACTGGGCGTTCCGTCCTTCTTGACGCCCCCGCCCCACAGGACAAGACTCCGCACGGTCAAGAGCCCCACGCCCCGCACGGCCTCGTTCCGTCCCCCGAACGAAGGGTTCCGTCCATGACCGCAACCGCGTCCTCCGGCAGACCCGGCCCCTCTGCGATCGACCACGGCCGGGTCGAGCTCGCACCCGGCACGACCCCCGCCGACCCCCGCTTCGTCAACGACGACCTGCTGCCCGTCCCCGTGGCCGGACGCCGCTGGACCACGTACAACTTCGCCGCCCTCTGGGTCGGCATGGCCCACAACATCCCCTCCTGGATGCTCGCCTCCGGTCTCGTCGCCCTCGGCATGGACTGGAAGCAGGCCGTCCTCACCATCGCCCTGGCCAATGTCGTCGTCCTCGTGCCGATGCTGCTCACCGGGCACGCCGGACCGAAGTACGGCATCCCGTTCCCCGTCCTCGCGCGCGCCTCCTTCGGGCTGCGCGGCGCGAACCTGCCCGCGCTCGTGCGGGCCGGCGTCGCCTGCGCCTGGTTCGGCATCCAGACCTGGATCGGCGGCCAGGGCGTGTTCGTCCTGCTCGACAAGGTCTTCGGCGGCGGCTGGGCGGAGGCGTCCAAAGTCGGTGGCCAGCCATGGACCCTGTGGCTCTGCTTCCTGCTCTTCTGGGCGCTCGAACTCGCCATCATCTACCGGGGCATGGAGGCCCTGCGCCGCTTCGAGAACTGGGCCGCGCCCTTCGTGATCGTCGGCGCGCTCACCCTCCTCGTCTGGATCACGGTCAAGGCGGGCGGCCTCGGGCCGCTCCTCGACCAGCCGTCGAAGCTGGGCTGGGGAGCGGAGTTCTGGCCCGTCTTCTTCCCCGCCCTGATGGGCATGATCGCCTTCTGGGCGACGCTGAGCCTGAACATCCCGGACTTCACCCGCTTCGGCGCGGCCCAGCGCTCCCAGGTCCTCGGCCAGACCCTCGGACTGCCCACCACCATGACCCTGTTCGCACTGCTGTCGGTGCTCGTCACCTCCGGCTCGCAGGCCGTGTACGGGGCGCCGGTCTGGGACCCGGTGGCGCTCGCGGCCAAGACCGACAACGTCTTCGGTCTGCTCTTCGCCCTGGTGACGGTCCTGGTCGCCACCCTGTCGGTGAACATCGCGGCCAACGTCGTCTCCCCGGCGTACGACCTCGCCAACCTCGCCCCGAGGCTGGTGAACTTCCGTACGGGGGCGCTGATCACGGGCGTCGTCGGCGTGCTCATCATGCCGTGGAAGCTGACCGCCACCCCGGAGCTGTACATCTTCACGTGGCTCGGCCTGGTCGGCGGCCTCCTCGGGACCGTCGCGGGGATCCTCATCGCCGACTACTGGCTCGTCCGCCGCACCGTCCTCGACCTCGAAGGGCTCTACCGGGCCGACGGCCCCTACTGGTACCGGGGAGGCTGGAACCCGGCGGCCGTCCTCGCCTTCGCGGTCGGTGGCGTCCTCGCCGTGGGCGGCTCGCACTCGGCGCCGGGCACGGGGCCGTTCCCGGAGAACGGCCTGATCCCCTTCCTCAAGCCCCTCGCCGACTACGGCTGGGCCGTGGGCCTGGTCGCCGCCCTGCTCCTCTACACCGCCCTCATGAAGCGCGGGGGAGGCGCCCGGCCGTCCTCCCGATCCAGTTGAGGTAGGACCAGACCCGGGTGTTCACGGCGGGGGTGTCGGTCGCGCACCCCTTGCCGTAGGAGACCAGACCGACCAGGTACGGCGTCCCCGCGATCGTGTGGACCAGGGGGCCGCCGGAGTCGTACTGACAGGTGTCCCGGCCGGGCGCGTACGTGCAGAGCTGGGCGGCGGTGACCTCGGACATGCCCCGGGTGCCGCAGGCCGGGCTGCTCATGGTGCCGAGCACCACGGTCCGCAGGACGTCGGAGGTACGGCCCCCGAAGGAGGTGGCGCCCCAGCCGGGGGCCTCGACCTGGGTGTGGTCGAAGGCGCCGTGCGCGTACCGGGCGGGCAGGGCGACCGGCCGCACGTCACGGTTGAACACCACCGGCTCGGCCAGCCGGATCAGCGCGATGTCGTCGCGCTGGGTGCCGGGGTCGTAGCCCGGGTGGGGAAGGAACGCGGCGGGGGCGGCGAGGACGGCGTTCGGACTGTCGTCCGCGCGCGTCAGATCGTGGTCGCCGAGCAGCACGCCCACGCGCGCGGTGCTGCTGTACGAGCCGGTGAGACAGTGCGCGGCGGTGAGCACGTACCGCTCGCCGACCAGCGCGCCACCGCACATCACCCGGCGCTCCTCCCGGTCCACGAGCCCCACCATGAACGGGTACTGATGCGGCCGCGCCTCCTGCCCGCCGACGACCGCGTACGCGTGCGGCGCGCCACCGAACGGCCACACGCCCACGACCGCCCCCACGACCGCCGCGACAACCTTCCGCACCCGTCCCACCTGACCTCCGCCGTGCCGACACCATGTCCCGGACCGCCAACGGTGCGGAGACGTTTCCGCACCTCTGCCCCGACCCGCGTGGGCATCAACGACGGGGACGCGGCGGGGTCACCTGATCAGGGGGCCGGACTGGTGACCGATGGTGTGATCAGCGGTCGGCGTCGGGAGCCCAGCCGGGCACGTGCGCGGCGGCAGCCGCGTCCCAGGCCGGGGCTCCGCCCGGGAACGGCCAGGCCCGGGTCGCATCGGGCGATTCGGTGATCCTCTGGAGCGTCTCCGCGAGACGGCGGCTCTCGTACGAGATCAGGAGGGCGGATCCGTCCGTGCCGTCCAGGGCGGCAACCCGCTCCTCGTACCCCTGGACCGGGCGGGCGGAGCAGAGTTCCACCCACGCGGCGTCCACGGCCCGCGAGAGGACCAGTACGCGCGGCCGTCCGCCCTCCGCGAGCGCCGCCGTCAGACGGTCGTGGCCGTCCAGGACGACGGGGGAATGGAGCCCGCTGATCCACCAGGCGAACACCGGCGGCAGCACCCCTTCCCGGTACTGACGGCGGTACGCCCGCACCCGGGGCGCGTCCACCGGGGAGAGCGCCCGCAGCGGGAGCAGGTCGCGCGCGTCCTCGGCCGGGTCGCCGTACCCGAACCAGGTCAGGTGGCCCCGGTCGGGGTCGTGCGCCAGCAGCTTCGGCCAGTTGCCGTCCACGAACCAGCCGTTCGGCTGGGGGCCGAGCCGCCACTCGCCCGCGTGGAGCGGCCCGTCGGCAGATGTGCGGAGCTCCGTCTCCGCGTGTGCGGCCCAGCGCGCCGTCCACTCTTCCGTGCCCGGCGCCGAGAACTCCGCGAACCCGCGCGCCCGTTCGGCCCGCAGAGGGGCCAGTGGGGAAACGTATCGGCCGGTCCGCGCGTAGTGCACCCCGTGGTGGGTGGCCCGCTGCCGGGCGAACAGAACCGGGACCGCGCCCTGGAGCAGCACCAGCCGGCCCCCGTCGGCGCATTCCATCCGCAGACCGGGCTTCACCGGCTCCTCGACACGCATGCCGCGACCCTACGGGGCGCTACGGCACCCGGGACGTCCATTCCGGGGTGGCGAACTTGGATTCCGCCAGGTCCTTCGCGCGGGTCAGTTCGTCCTCCGTGACGTGGCCCTCCGTGAGGCCGTAGCGGTCGCGGAAGGAGGTGATCATCCGGGCGATCACCGTCTCGCGCGGCAGGCCCGTCTGACGGCGCAGCGGGTCCACCCGCTTCTTCGCGCTCTTCGTGCCCTTGTCGGAGAGCTTCTCGCGGCCGATCCGCAGCACCTCGGTCATCTTGTCCGCGTCGATGTCGTACGCCATCGTCACGTGGTGCAGGACCGCCCCCTCGCCCGCCACGAGCCGCTTCTGCGCCGCGCCCGCGATCTTGCCCGCGTCCGTCGCGATGTCGTTGAGCGGCTGGTACCAGGCCCGGATCCCCATGTCGCCGAGCGCCCCGAGGACCCAGTCGTCGAGGTAGGCGTAACTGTCGGTGAAGGACAGGCCCTGGACGAGGGCGTCGGGGACGGACAGCGAGTACGTGATGGTGTTGCCCGGCTCGATGAACATCGCCCCGCCGCCGCTGATGCGCCGCACCACCTGGATGCCGTGCCGCTCCGCCGCCTCCGGGTCGACCTCGTTGCGCAGGGACTGGAAGCTGCCGATGACCACCGCGGGGGCGCCCCACTCCCAGACCCGGAGGGTCGGCGGACGCCGGCCGGCCGCGACCTCGGCGGTCAGGACCTCGTCGAGTGCCATGTGCAGCGCGGGGGACTGCGGCGGCTCGTGGATGAGCTGCCAGTCGTAGTCGGTCCAGTCCGTGGCGTGGGCGAGGGCGCGGCGGACCGCGACCCCGACGCCCTCCGTGGTCAGGCCGAACATCTGCGTGCCCGGCGGGAGCGCCGCGTCGATCCGTGCCGCGAGCCCCGAGGCGTCCGTGTCGACCGGCGCGCCTTCGAGCGCCCCGTCGATCGCGAGGATCGCCTCGTCGGGTTCCAGGAAGAAGTCGCCCGCGACCCGGACGTTCCGCAGGACCCCGTCCTCGGTGTCGAGGTCGACGACCACCAGCTTTCCGCCGGGGACCTTGTACTCACCGTGGTACGCGCCGTGCACGGAAGCCTCCCTGCTTGTAAGGGGTGAACTCGGCCAAAGGGTACTCTCCGGGGAAACGGGGGGTGACAAGAGCGGCATTCCGGTTGTCAGCGCCCCGTGCTTAGCTGGAGGCATGATCGAAGACTTCCTTGAGCACGTCCTCCGCGGCGGTACGACCGAGGTCGAGGAGGCGGTCCGCAAGGCGGCCGCCGCCGAGATCATGCCGCGCTTCCGGCAGCTCGCCGCCGACGACATCGTCGAGAAGAACGGGCCGCACGACCTGGTCACCGTCGCCGACCGGGCCGCCGAGGAGCACCTCACCGAGTCCCTCACCGCCCTGCTGCCCGGCTCCGTGGTCGTCGGCGAGGAGGCCGTCCACGCCGACCCCACGGTGTACGAGGCGCTGCGCGGCGACGCCCCCGTCTGGATCGTCGACCCCGTCGACGGCACCCGCCAGTTCGTCCACGGCGACCCCGGCTTCTGCACCCTCGTCGCCCTCGCCCACCGCGGCGAGATCCTCGCCTCCTGGACCTTCGCGCCCGCCCTGGAGGAGTTCGCCGTCGCCGTGCGTGGGCGCGGCGCCACGCTCAACGGGCAGGCGATACGGTCCGGTTCGCCGGCGCCGGGCGCGGTCCTGGAGGTCGCCACCTCGCACCCCGACTACACCACCCCGGACCAGAAGCGGGCCCTGCTCGGCCTGAAGGTCGAGGGGGTACGGCCCCGACCCTGCGGTTCGGCCGGGCTCGAGTACCTCGCCGTGGCGCGCGGGGCGCTCGACGGCACCGCCTTCAGCTGGGAGTACGCGTGGGATCACGCCGCCGGACTGCTCCTGGTCGCGGAGGCGGGCGGCGCGACGACGACGATCGCGGGGGAGCCGTTCCGTATCGCCGGGGGGAACGCGCTGCCGTTCACGACCGCCCGGGACGCGGACACCGCCGAGCGGATCCGGACGCTCCTCGGAGGCGTGTGAGACGCGGTCCACCACCCGCCTATCCTGGGAGCCTTGGCCATCGGCTGACGAAGGAGTCCGAAGGTGACGAACGAGACGTCGATGCTCGATGCCGTCGTCGTGGGGGCGGGGCCCAACGGACTGACGGCCGCCGTCGAACTGGCCCGGCGCGGACTGTCCGTGGCCGTCTTCGAGGCCAAGTCCACGGTCGGCGGCGGCGCCAGGACCGAGGAGCTCACCCTTCCGGGTTTCCACCACGACCCCTGCTCCGCCGTGCACCCGCTCGGCGCGGGTTCACCCGTCTTCAAGACGATGCCGCTCGACCGGTACGGCCTGGAGTGGCTCCACCCCGAACTGCCCATGGCCCACCCCTGGGACGACGGCACCGCCGCCGTCCTCGCCCGGTCCGTCGCCGAGACCGCCGCCTCCTTCGGACCGCGCGACGCCGGGACGTACCGCAGGCTCGTCGCCCCCTTCCTCGGCAAGTGGGACACCCTGGCGAGCGACTTCATGCAGCTGCCGCTCACCGCGCTGCCCCGGGACCCGGTCACCCTCGCCCGCTTCGGCCTCGCCGGACTGCCCCCTTCCACCTGGCTGATGCGAAGGTTCCAGGACGAGAAGGCCCGCGCGCTCCTCGCCGGCCTCGTCGGCCATGTCATCGCCCCGCTCGACGGCTTCGCCACCGGCGCCGTCGGTCTGGTCTTCGCGCTCGCCGCGCACGCGGGCGGCTGGCCGATGCCCCGGGGCGGCTCCCAGTCGATCTCCGACGCCCTCGCCGCGTACCTCAAGGACCTCGGCGGCGCCGTCCACACCGACTTCGAGGTCAAGCGGCTCGACGACCTGCCGCCGGCCCGCGCCTACGTCTTCGACACCTCGCCCACCGCCCTCGCCCGGATCGCCGGCTTCGGCGGGCACTACGACCACTACAAGTACGGCGCCGCCGTCTTCAAGATCGACTACGCGCTCGACGGGCCCGTGCCGTGGACCGCCGAGGAGGCCCGCAGGGCGGGCACCGTCCAGATCGGCCCCACCGCCGGCGAGATCGGCACCGCCCTGCGCGAGGCCTCCTCCGGCACCGCCCCCGACGCCCCCTTCCTCATCACCGCCCAGCCCAGCCTCGTCGACCCCTCCCGCGCCCCCGAGGGCAAGCACGTCTTCTGGGCGTACGGCCATGTGCCGAACGGCTGGCGCGGTGACCTCACCGAGGCGATCGAGCGTCAGATCGAGCGCTTCGCCCCCGGTTTCCGCGACCGCGTCCTGGCCCGCGCCACCGCGGGACCGGCCGAACTCGCCGAGCGCAACGCCAACTACATCGGAGGCGACATCGCCTGCGGCGCCGCCCGCGGCCTCCAGCTCCTGCTGCGCCCCACGCTCTCCCTCCGCCCCTATGCCACCCCGCACCCTGCGGTCTTCCTCTGCTCCTCCGCGACCCCGCCCGGCCCCGGCGTGCACGGCATGTCCGGGCACAACGCGGCGAAGGCCGTATGGCGGAGCCTGCGAAAATAGACTGCTCCCCATGGCCAAGTACTTCGACGTGCACCCCGACAACCCCCAGCCCCGCACCATCGGCGCGGTGGCCGACTCCATCCGGAACGGGGCGCTCGTCGCGTACCCGACCGACTCCTGCTACGCGCTGGGCACCCGGCTCGGCAGCCGCGACGGCATCAGCCGCATCCGCGCCATCCGCGACCTCGACGACCGGCACCACTTCACGCTGATGTGCGCGAACTTCGCCCAGCTGGGCCAGCTCGTGCACATCGACAACGACGTCTTCCGCGCGGTCAAGGCGTCCACGCCCGGCGCGTACACCTTCATCCTCCCGGCGACGAAGGAGGTGCCGCGCCAGCTCCTCCACCCCAAGAAGAAGACCGTCGGCGTCCGCATCCCCGACCACGTCGTCACCCAGGCCCTCCTCGCCGAGCTCGGCGAGCCGCTGCTCTCCAGCACGCTCCTGCTGCCCGACGAGGCCGAACCGCTCACCCAGGGCTGGGAGATCAAGGAGCGGCTCGACCACCAGGTCGACGCCGTGCTCGACTCCGGCGACTGCGGCACCGAACCCACCACCGTCGTCGACTTCTCCAGCGGAGAGCCCGAGATCGTGCGCGTCGGCGCCGGGGACACCACCCGCTTCGAGTAGCCGGACCGGGCAAGGCCACCGCTCCCGGATCGGCCCTTCCGGGCCCGGCCGCGCCCACCGTACGGTCGGGTGAACGCCACACGCACCCACGGAGGCCCGGCCGCATGATCGTCATCGCCCACGTCAGCGACGTCCACATCGACGGCGAGCAGCGCAGCCAGGACCGTACCCGCGCGGTGCTGCGGTATCTGGAGGAGCTGCCGTACGACCTGGCGGCCGTGCTCGTCACCGGTGACATCGCCGACCACGGGACCCCGGACGAGTACGCGGTGGCGCGGGAGCTGCTGACCTCCCGCCATCCGCTGCTCGTCTGCCCCGGCAACCACGACGACCGGGCCGCCTTCCGCAAGGGCCTCCTCCCCGAGGAGCCCACGGCGCGCCCCGGCGCCCCCGTCGACCAGGTGCTCCGCGGCGAGGGTTTCGTCATCGCCCTCTGCGACTCCTCGGTGCCCGGCGAACACCGGGGCTTCCTGGAGGACGAGACCCTGGAGTGGCTCGACGGCGTCCTGACGGACACCCCGCACGAGGTGCCCGTCCTGGTCGCCTTCCACCACCCGCCGGTCCCGCTGCACACCCCGTACGTGGACGGGATCCGGCAGTTCGGCGAGGATCGCCTCGCCGCGCTCGCCGGCCGCCACCCCCACCTCACGGCCTTCCTCGCGGGCCACGCCCACACCGCCGCCGCCACCACGTTCGCCGGGCGTCCGCTGCTCGTCGCGCCCGGGGTGGTCTCGGCCCTGCGCCTGCCCTGGGAGAACCCGACCGATCACCCGCACGTCCACCTCGACCTGCCGCCGGCCCTCGCCTTCCATGTCCTCGACGAGGACGGCCGGCTGACCACCCACTACCGGACCGTCACCGTCTGAGGACCGGGAGGGGGCGGCTGAGGCCCGGGAGCGGGGCGGACGTCCATGTCGTTTTCTCGCCAGCCCGCGGCCCTTCCGTCCCCGATCCTGGAACCATGCACACCGACACCGAGCGCTGCGTACGGGCCGTCCAGTCGAAGGAGGCCCGTTTCGACGGCGTGTTCTTCACCGCCGTCCGCACCACCCGGATCTACTGCCGGCCCAGCTGCCCGGCCGTCCCGCCCAAGCCGGAGAACATGGAGTTCCACCCCAGCGCCGCCTCCTGCCAGCGCGCCGGCTACCGGGCCTGCAAGCGGTGCCGGCCCGACACCAGCCCCGGCTCACCCCAGTGGAACGTCCGGGCCGACGCCGTCGCCCGCGCCGTACGGCTCATCCAGGACGGCGTCGTCGACCGCGAGGGAGTCCCCGGCCTGGCCCGGCGGCTCGGCTGGTCCACCCGCCAGATCGAACGCCAGCTCCTCGCCGAACTCGGCGCCGGACCGCTCGCCCTGGCCCGCGCCCAGCGCGCCCAGACCGCCCGGCTGCTCATCGAGACCACCCCGATGCCCTTCGGTGAGATCGCCTTCGCCGCCGGCTTCTCCTCCATCCGTACCTTCAACGACACCGTCCGCGAGGTCTTCGCCCTCACCCCCGGCGAGCTCCGCGCCCGCGCCGCCCGCCGGTCACCGCTCCAGACGGCCGCGACCCCCGGCGTCATCAGCCTCCGGCTGCCGTTCCGAGCCCCGCTGGAACCCTCCAACCTCTTCGGCCACCTGGCCGCGACCGCCGTCCCCGGCGTGGAGGAGTGGCGCGACGGCGCCTACCGGCGGACGCTGAGCCTCCCGTACGGACACGGCATCGTCGCCCTCGCCCCGCGCCCCGACCACATCGCCTGCCGCCTCTTCCTCACCGACCCGCGCGACCTCACCCAGGCGATCAGCCGCTGCCGCCGGCTCCTCGACCTCGACGCCGACCCCGTCGCCGTCGACGAGCAGCTCCGCGCCGACCCGCTGCTCGCCCCGATCGTCGACAAGGCGCCCGGCCGCCGGGTGCCCGGCACCGTCGACGCCGCCGAGTTCGCCGTACGGGCCGTCCTCGGCCAGCAGGTCTCCACCGCCGCCGCCCGCACCCACGCCGCCCGCCTGGTCACCGCGCACGGCGTCCCGATCGAGGACCCCGAGGGCGGCCTCACCCACCTCTTCCCGGACCCCGAGGCGCTCGCCGCCCTCGACCCCGAGACCCTCGCCCTGCCCCGCAGCCGCCGCACCACCCTCCTCACCCTCGTCCGGGCCCTCGCCGACGGCTCGCTCCCGCTCGGCCCCGCCGACGACCGCGAGGAGGCCCGCGCCCGGCTGCTCGCCCTGCCCGGCTTCGGCCCCTGGACCACCGAGATCATCGCCATGCGGGCCCTCGGCGACCCCGACGCCTTCCTCCCCGGCGACCTCGGCGTCCGCCGCGCCGCCGAAGGGCTCGGACTGCCCGGCACCCCCGCCGCGCTGACCGCCCGCGCCGCGCACTGGCGCCCCTGGCGCGCCTACGCCGTCCAGTACCTCTGGGCGACCGACGACCACCCGATCAACCTCCTGCCCGCGTAAGGACCGTAAGGACCCCGTCCCATGCCACCCGTCATCCAGAACACCGTCGTGGACAGCCCGTACGACCCGCTGACCCTCGTCGCCGTCGACGGCGTCCTCAGCCGCGTCCACATGACAGGACAGCGCCACCGCCCGGCCGAGGAGACCTTCGGCGAACCCGACCCGCGCCCCTTCGGCGAGACCATCCGCCAGCTCGACGCCTACTTCGCGGGCGAACTCACCGAATTCGAGCTGCCGTTGAACCTGATCGGCACCCCGTTCCAGCTGCGCGTCTGGGAGCAGCTGCTCCGCATCCCGTACGGGGAGACCCGGACGTACGGCGAGCTCGCCGAGGAGCTCGGCAACCCCGGCGCCTCCCGGGCCGTCGGCCTCGCCAACGGCAAGAACCCCGTCAGCATCATCGTCCCCTGCCACCGGGTCATCGGTGCGGGCGGCAGCCTCACCGGCTACGGCGGCGGCCTGGACCGCAAGCAGCGGCTGCTCGCCTTCGAATCGGGCACGGCGGAACCGGACGCCCTGTTCTAGCGCAGCCTGTCGAGCAGCGCGGGCAGCGCCGTGCCGATCGGCTCGCGCACGACCTCGTCGGCGACGGAGTCGTACGGCGTGGGCTCGGCGTTCACGATGATCAGCCGGGCGCCGTGCTCGGCCGCGATCCCCGCGAGGGAGGCCGCCGGCTGCACCTGGAGGCTGCTGCCCACCACGACGAACACCTCGGTGGCCTTGGCGATCGACATGGCCGTCCCGAGCACCACCGGATCGAGCCGCTGCCCGAACATCACCGTCGCGGACTTCAGGATCCCGCCGCAGGCCCGGCACGCCGGATCGTCCTCACCGGCCCGCAGCCGGTCGAGCGCCTCCGCCATCGACGACCGCGCGTGGCAGGCCGTGCACACCACCGACCGTGCCGAGCCGTGCAGTTCGAGGACCTTCCGCTCGGACACCCCGGCGGCCTGGTGCAGGCCGTCCACGTTCTGCGTGATCACCCGCAGCGCGTTGCCGCTCGTCCGTTCGTAGGCGGCGATCGCACGATGCGCCACGTTCGGCTCCGCGCCCAGGACCGCGCCGTCGAGCCGCATCAACCACGAGCGGCGGCGGATGTCCGGATCGGCCATGTACGGCCCGTACGTGACGAGCCGCTCGGCCTCGGGGTCCTGCCGCCACACACCGTTCGGCCCCCGGTAGTCGGGGATACCCGAATCGGTGGAGATGCCGGCACCGGTGAAGATCGCGACCATGGTCATGCGAAGACCCTAGGCACCGACGAACCGCTCCCGCGAGCGGGTTTCCCGGTGTTAGGTTCCCGCCATGGCCAAGGTGAACATCGGTCTCGACGCCGAACTCGTCGTGGAAGTCATGGTTCTGGCCGGCATCGGCAACCCCCAGGACGCCGTCGAGGCGGTGGTCCGCGACTACATCGCCCGCGGCCACCGCACCGAGGCACGGGCCGTCAGCCGCGACGAACCGCAGCGCACCGGCGAGATCGTCCCACCGGAACCCCCGCAGGGCTGAGGGTGCCGGCGACCCCCGACCGGCGCGCCCGCCTGCTCCTGGGCGGGTGCTTCTGGGTCCTCGTCGGCGGCCTCGTCCTGGTCGTCGGCGCTCTGCTGCTCCTCGCGGTCGCCCTGTCGTCCCTCGAACGGCCCGTGGACCCCAAGCCTCCCCTCACCCCGTCCGCCCCGCCAACCGCAGCGTCCGTTCCGCCAGTTCGCTGATGCGGACGCCGTCGAAGCCGAAGACGGCGCTGCGCACCCGGTCCCGCAGCGGCTCGGACCACTGCGGCGGGATCGCGGCCGCGCCGCAGCGGACCCCGGCCACCGAGCCCGCCGTCGCCCCGTTGGAGTCGGTGTCCAGGCCGCCGCGGACGGTCAGCGCGATCGTGTCGGTGAAGTCCCCTTCCCCGTACAGCAGTCCGGCGGTGAGCACGGCGGCGTTCGGGACGGTGTGGATCCAGCCGAGGCCCGCCGTCCGCTCCGCGAGCTCGGTGAGCGCCTCCGACCAGCCGAGCCCCGACTCGTACAGCGCGATCGTGCCCCGTACGGTCCGGGCGAGCCGGCTGCTCGCCGGCACCCGCTCCAGGCTCGTCTCGAGTGCCGCGCGCAGGTCCGGCGCGGTGAAGGCCGCCGCGATCAGTGCCGCCGCCCACATCGCCCCGTACACGCCGTTCCCGGTGTGCGAGAGGACCGCGTCCCGGCGGGCCAGCGAGGCGGCCCGGCGCGGATCACCCGGGCAGGTCCAGCCGTACACGTCGGCCCGGATCATCGCCCCGATCCACTCCTGGTACGGATTGTCGTACGTGGCGGTCAGCGGCGGCCGCAGCCCGTCCGCGAGGTTCCGGTAGGCGACCCGCTCCGCCGTGAACGTCTGCAGGTACGGCAGCCGCAGCAGCCACTCCTCGCCGACCTGCTCGGTGGTGAACGCGAAGCCGTACGTCTCCAGGAGGTGCAGCCCCAGGACCGACCAGTCGACGTCGTCGTCCCGGCAGCTGCCGTCGATCCCGCCCCGCACGCACCGCTCCCACTCCGGCCGCAGCTCGAAGCCCTCCGCTCCCGGCGGCGGGGGAGGGAGGTAGTCCGTCAGCGGGAGCGCCCCCGTCAGCCGCAGATACGCGTCGATGCGCTCCCGGGTCCAGTGGTCGCCGCGCTCCACGGGCTTGCCGAGCATGTTCCCGGCGATCCGGCCCGTCCAGCCGCCCAGGATCCGGTCACCGAGCTCCCCGTCCGTGAACCCCATACCTCCGGTGTACCGAATCGGGCGGCCGGACGCGCGCCGAGCGTCAGCCCTCGCCCTCGGGCGGCTCCACGCCGGTGCCGGCCTTCGCCGTCTCCCGGGGCCGTTCGCGGCGGGGCTCGCCGCCCTGCTCCGTCATCGCCTCGCCGACCAGGGTCCGCACCGCGTCCCGCAGCCCGTGCAGGGCGTGGTGCCGGGCCGGGCCCGCCCCCGGGTCCTCCCGCAGCTCCTTCAGGAGCGCGCAGCACAGCACCAGCATCACCACCACGAACGGCAACGCCACCAGGATCGTCGCCGTCTGCAGCGAGGTCAGACCGCCCGCCACGAGCAGCACCGCCGCCACGGCCGCCATCAGGACGCCCCAGGTCACCACGAGCCAGGTCGGCGGGTGCAGCGAGCCGCGGCTCGTCAGCGAACCCATCACCAGGGAGGCCGAGTCCGCGCTCGTGACGAAGTACGTCATCACCAGGAGCATCGCGATGACCGAGGTCACCGTCCCGATCGGCAGCGCCTCCAGCATCGCGAACAGCGAGGCCTCGGCCCCGTCCTTCACGGCCGTCGCCAGGTCCGCCGCACCCGTGGACTCCAGCCGGATCGCGGTCCCGCCCATCACGCAGAACCACACCACCGTCGCCCCCGACGGCACGAGCAGCACCCCCACCAGGAACTCGCGGATCGTCCGGCCGCGCGAGATCCGGGCGATGAAGGTGCCGACGAACGGCGCCCAGGACAGCCACCACGCCCAGTAGAAGATCGTCCACGCCCCCAGCCAGTCGCGGTCGGTGAACGCGCCCGTGCGGCTCGCCATCGGCAGCAGCTCGTGCAGATAACCCCCGACGGAGGCCGGAATCGTGTCCAGGATGTAGACGGTCGGACCGAGCAGGAACACGAAGACCATCAGACAGGCCGCGAGGACGATGTTCAGCGTGGACAGCCACTTCACGCCCTTGTTCAGCCCGGAGAACGCCGAGAGCACGAAGGCCCCCGACAGCGCCACGATGATGACCAGCTGCGTCGCCGTGGAGTTCTCCACGTCCATCGTCAGGTTCAGCCCCTCGGCGACCTGGAGCGCGCCGAGCCCCAGGCTCGTCGCCGTGCCGAACACCGTCGCGAACACCGCGAGCAGGTCGATCGCCCTCCCCGGCCAGGACTCCGCCCGGCGCGCCCCCATCAGCGGCACGAAGGCGGAGCTCAGCCGGTTCCCCCGGCCCTTGCGGAAGCCCGCGTACGCCAGCGCGAGCCCCGCGATGCCGTAGATCGCCCACGGGGTCAGCGTCCAGTGGAAGAACGAGTACTCCAGAGCCGTCCGCGCCGCCGCGCCCGACCCGGCCGGGACCCCGGTCGCCGGCGGAGGGTTCAGGAAGTGCGTCAGCGGCTCCCCGACCCCGTAGAACATCAGACCGATGCCCATCCCGGCGCTGAACATCATCGCGATCCACGCCAGGTTCGTGAACTCCGGCTCCGAATCGTCCGCGCCCAGCCTGATCCGGCCGAAGCGGCTCAGCGCGATCACCACGCACAGCACCAGGAAGATGTCCGCGGCCACCACGAACAGCCAGGCGAAGTTCGACAACACCCACGTCAGGGCGGTGGAGGACGCGCGGTCGAAGGAGTCCTCGCCCAGCGCCGCCCAGCCGACCACCGCGACCACGGCCGCGACCCCGATCCCGATGACCGCGCCGTCGGGCCTGCCGTCTCCCGTGCCGTCCGGAACGATCTTTTCCGTACTCATGTGACCCCACTATGGTCCGGAATATCGCCTTATCGGGGGGTGGCACGCCGTCTGGCCGTGCGGATAGGCTCCCCCTCGGCGCGACTGCACGTTCGAAAGCAAGGGATGCAAGGTGACGGACGGGGCAGCAACTCAGGCCGCACACGTTCTCGTGGCAGCCGACAAGTTCAAGGGCTCGCTCACGGCCGTACAGGTCGCGGAGCGGGTCACAGCAGGACTGCGACGGATCGTCCCCGGCCTCACGGTGGAGACGCTGCCCGTCGCGGACGGCGGCGACGGCACCGTCGCGGCGGCCGTCGCGGCCGGCTTCGAGCGGCGTGAGGTCCGCGTGACGGGCCCGCTCGGCGAGCCGGTCACCGCGGCGTTCGCGCTGCGCGACACCACCGCGGTCGTCGAGATGGCCGAGGCCTCGGGCCTCCAGCTCCTCCCGCCCGGCGTGTTCGCCCCCCTGACGGCGACCACGTACGGCTCCGGAGAGCTGCTCCGCGCCGCCCTCGACGCCGGTGCGACCACCCTCGTCTTCGGCGTCGGCGGCAGCGCCACCACCGATGGCGGCTCCGGCATGCTCGCCGCGCTCGGCGCCCGCTTCCTCGACGCGTCCGGCGAGCCCGTCGGCCCCGGCGGCGCGCCGCTCGCCGACCTCGCCACGGCCGACCTCAGCGGCCTCGACCCCCGCTTCGGCTCCGTCGACCTGATCCTCGCGAGCGACGTCGACAACCCGCTGACCGGCCCGAAGGGCGCGCCCGCCGTCTACGGACCGCAGAAGGGCGCCACCCCCGACGACGTCCGGGTGCTCGACGCGGCCCTCGCGCACTTCGCCACCGTCCTGGAGAAGGCCATCGGGCCGCGCGCCGCCGAAGCGGCCGTCGCGCCCGGCGCGGGTGGGGCGGGCGGCATCGGGTACGGCGCGCTGATCCTCGGCGCGAGCTTCCGGCCCGGCATCGAGCTGATGCTGGAGGTCCTCGGCTTCGCCCCCGCGCTCGAGCGGGCCACCCTCGTCATCACCGGTGAGGGCTCCCTCGACGAGCAGACCCTGCACGGCAAGGCGCCGGCCGGCGTCGCCGCCGCGGCGCGCGCCGCGGGCAAGGAGGTCGTCGCGGTCTGCGGCCGCCTCGCCCTGCCGCCGGAGGCCCTGGGCGCGGCCGGCATCCGCCGGGCCTATCCGCTGACGGCGCTGGAGCCGGACACGGCGAAGTGCATCGCGAACGCGGGCCCGCTGCTCGAAATGGTGGCGTCGAACATCGCCACCGACTTCCTGTCGTAGGCCCCACCCCGTTGTGGGCAGGCGTTCCGCCGGGGCGGCGCCCACCCGCACGGACGGTGCCCACGCCCCGTTGTGGGCATGCGTTCCGCCGGGGCGGAACGGGTGGGCACAACGGAACGGCGCCCTTGCCGGCGCCAGAGGCTCCCGCGCCTGAACCCGCACCACGTGCACCGAGCTGGTGGTGCGGGTCCAGGCACGGAAGGCGGAGGCGCCGCGGAGGGCGCCGTCCCGTGTGCCCACCCGTCCCGCCCCAGCGGGACGATTGCCCACACGGGGGTGGGCGCGGGCCCACACGGCGCGGGGCGCGGGCCCACACGGCGCGGGGCGGGGCGCCCCGGTTCGTCATCTGGGCGAAACACCGTGGTGTGAAGCTCCGTCCATGACTGCTGCACGTATCGAGGAGAACCGCTCCCACCCCCACCTCCCCGCCCTGCTCCGCGCCTACCACCTCGTCAACCAGGCCGAGAAGGGAACGGCCGTGGAGTCGGTCGCCGAGCTCCCGGCCGTATACCGCGCCGAGGCCGAGGACCCGGCCGCCGCGTTCGCCGCCGACACGGTGCTGCTCGCCACCCCGCCCGGTGCGGACGAGCCGGCCGGCTGCGTCGTGCTCAAGGCCTCCCACGGGGTTCCCGAGATCAAGCGGCTCTGGGTCGAACCGGAGGCCCGGCGGAAGGGCGTCGCGAAGGCCCTGATGGCCGAGGCCCTGCGCCGGGCCGCGGACTCCGGCGTGTCCGCCGTACGCCTCACCGTCTGGAACTGGCGGGAGGAGCCGCTCGCCCTCTACCGGAGCCTCGGCTTCGAGACGGTCGACCCCTGGGACGACCGCCCGGACCTGCTCTGCCTGGAGCGGCGGCTGGATGTCGTCGAGCGCCTCGACCCCGACGCCGTACGGGCCCACGCCCCCGCAGGACTCGCCGCGCTCCTCGTGGACGCCGTGGACGGCGGGGCCTCCGTCGGCTTCCTGGCGCCCCTGGACAGGGCCGACGCGGCCGCCTGGTGGTCCCGAGTCGCCGACGAGGCCGCGGAGGGCGTACGGGACGTCTGGGCCGCCCACGGGCCCGAAGGCCGGCTCACCGGCGTCGTCACCCTCGTCCGCGCCGGGACGGCCAACGGCCGGCACCGCGGCGAGATCGCCCGGCTCCTCGTCCACCGCTCCGCCCGCGGCCGGGGCCTCGGGCGGAGGCTGCTCGCCACGGCCGAGGCCCACGCCGCCGCCATCGGCCTCCGGCTGCTCGTCCTGGACACCCAGACCGACAGCCCGGCCGAGCGCCTCTACCGGGGCGCGGGCTGGACCGCCGCAGGGACGATCCCGGACTTCGCCGCCGACCCGGCCGGCACCCTCCGCGCCACCACGCTCTACTACAAGCGCCTCGGCTAGGGCATGCGAAAGGGCCCGGGAGGCGATGCGCCTCCCGGGCCCTTCCGTACGACTTCCTTGCGACGTCCGTGCGCTACGGCAGCTGCGCCGCCCGCGCCTCCCGGCTCTCACGCCGGTTGCCGCGGAAGGTGTTCACTCGGCGGGCCGTCGCGAAGAGGGGGATCACGGCGCCCATCACGACCTGCAGCGCGCAGCCGGTCTGGAGCAGGAACGCTCCGCCCGGGGCGTCGAACGCCCAGGCCGCGAGCATGGCCATCGCACCGACGATCCAGCTGAGCATCGCCACCGCGAGGACACCCCGCGGCTTCGGGTACTCGACCCGGCTGACCATCAGCCACGCCACTCCGATGATCGCGAGCAGCGTCGGGATGAAGGGCAGCTCCAGGAGCACGATCGAGACGACCGTCAGCGCGCCGAAGGGGCTCGGCATGCCCTGGAACATGCCGTCCTTCATCGTCACGCAGGAGAAGCGGGCCAGCCGCAGGACCACCGCGAGCAACACCACGATCGCGGCGACCGCCGAGACCTTCTGCTGCGCGTCGTCCGCGACCATGCCGTACACGAGCACGAAGTAGGCCGGGGCCAGACCGAAGCTGATCAGGTCCGACAGGTTGTCGAGCTCGGCGCCCATCGGCGAGCTGCGGAGCTTGCGCGCCACGATGCCGTCGAAGAGGTCGAAGATCGCCGCGGCCAGCATGAGGATCACGGCGGTGGCGGCGCTGTTGCGCGCCATGCCGGTCTCGCTGCTGCCGGTGAGGTGCGGGATGAGGATGCCGGTGGTGGTGAAGTACACCGCCATGAAGCCGCACGTGGCGTTACCGAGCGTGAGGGCGTCCGCTATGGACAGCCTCAGCGACAGCGGCATCTCCTCGGCCTCGTCGGCCGCCTCCGCCTCGGCGTCGGCGACCCAGTCGGCGGCCCGTGTGTCGGGATCAATCACGGTCAATGCGAGTCACCCCCGCTGTGGTGGCCTGGCCGACCTCGACCGCGACCTCGACACCCTCGGGGAGGTAGATGTCGACGCGCGAGCCGAAGCGGATCAGACCGATACGGTCACCCTGCTCGACCTTCGTCCCCTGCGGGATGTACGGCACGATCCGCCGGGCGACGGCGCCCGCGATCTGGACCATCTCGATGTCGCCGAGCTCGGTGTCGAAGTGCCAGACAACGCGCTCGTTGTTCTCGCTCTCCTTGTTGAACGCCGGGACGAACCCGCCGGGGACGTGCTCCACGGACGTCACCGTGCCGGCAAGCGGGGCGCGGTTGACGTGGACGTTCAGCGGGCTCATGAAGATGGCGACCCGGGTCCGTCCGTCCTTCCACGGCATGATGCTCTGCACCACACCGTCGGCGGGGGAGATGACCCGGCCCTGAGCGATCTCACGCTCGGGGTCGCGGAAGAACCACAGCATGCCGGCCGCGAGAGCGGTGGTCGGCACGGCGATGGCCGCGGCGCGCCTCGACTTGCGGGAGCGCGCGAGGCTGAGTGCCGCGGTGGCGACGGTCGGCAGAAGCCACGGCGATGCTCCGCGAGCGATGCGCGTGCCCTTGAGGCTGTCGCGATGTGCAGAGGTTCGACTGTCGGGCATGGATGACCTTCGTAGCGGATGATGCCGCACTGGCAACGGGGGACGGCGGCTTTCCGGCGATGCTATCGGTTGCGGGGCGCAACTGGGCAAGCCAGGAACCGAGTCGACGGCCGGAAGACGAACACAGGGTGTGATCTTCTTCGCGGCCGAACCGACTCAAAAGCGACAATCAGCCCTGGAATCGGTACTCCTCCAGGAGCCGACGACCAATGATCATTTTCTGGATCTCGGCGGTACCTTCACCGATGAGCAGCATCGGCGCCTCGCGGTAGAGACGCTCGATCTCGTACTCCTTGGAGAAGCCGTAACCGCCGTGGATGCGGAAGGCGTCCTCGACGACCTCCTTGCAGTATTCGGAGGCGAGGTACTTCGCCATCCCTGCTTCGAGGTCGTTTCGTTCCCCAGAGTCCTTTTTGCGTGCTGCATTCACCATCATGGCATGGGCGGCCTCGACCTTGGTAGCCATCTCGGCCAGCTTGAACTGAATCGCCTGGTGCTGGGCGATCGCCTTGCCGAAAGTGTGACGTTGCTGGGCATAAGAGACACCCAGTTCGAAAGCACGCTGCGCGACGCCGCAACCACGGGCCGCCACGTTCACGCGGCCGACCTCGACGCCGTCCATCATTTGGTAAAACCCTCGGCCGGTGACCCCGCCGAGCACACGATTGGCCGGAATGCGCAGTCCGTCCATGATGAGTTCGGTCGTGTCGACGCCCTTGTAACCCATCTTGTCGATCTTCCCGGGGATCGTGAGGCCGGGGCGGACCTCTCCGAAGCCGGGCTCCTTCTCGACGAGGAAGGTCGTCATCGACTTGTGGGGGGCCGTGCCCTCCGGGTGTCCTTCGTCACTTCGGACGAGAACGGCCACGAGCGTTGACGTGCCGCCGTTCGTCAGCCACATCTTCTGGCCGTTGAGGACGTACTCGTCGCCGTCCTTGACGGCCTTCGACGTGATCGCCGACACGTCCGAGCCGAGGCCCGGCTCCGACATCGAGAAGGCGCCGCGCGTCTCGCCGGCCGCCATCCGCGGAAGGAAGTACTCCTTCTGCTCCTGGGTGCCGTGCTGCTTGAGCATGTACGCCACGATGAAGTGCGTGTTGATGATGCCGGAGACCGACATCCAGCCGCGGGCGATCTCCTCCACGCACAGCGCGTAGGTGAGCAGCGACTCGCCGAGGCCCCCGTACTCCTCGGGGATCATCAGGCCGAAGACGCCGAGCTCCTTGAGCCCGTCGACGATCTGCTGCGGGTACTCGTCGCGGTGCTCGAGCTCCGTCGCGACCGGGATGATCTCCTTGTCGACGAAGTCCCGGACCGTGGCGAGGATCTCCTGCTGGACATCGGTCAGACCGTGGGTCTGGGCGAGTCGCGCCATGACTACTTCCCCTGTTCCTTGAGCTCGGGGCGGCCGGGCTGCTCGCCGCCGCGCTCCTTGATGTACGTCTCGGTGGGGACCATCACCTTGCGGCGGAAGACGCACACGAGGGTGCCGTCCTGCTTGTAGCCCTTGGTCTCGACGTAGACGATGCCGCGGTCGTTCTTCGACTTCGACGGGGTCTTGTCGAGGACCGTGGTCTCGCCGTAGATCGTGTCGCCGTGGAAGGTCGGCGCCACGTGCCGCAGCGACTCGATCTCCAGGTTGGCGATGGCCTTGCCGGAGACGTCCGGCACGGACATGCCGAGCAGCAGCGAGTAGATGTAGTTGCCGACGACGACGTTCTTGCCGAAGTCCGTCGTGTTCTCGGCGTAATTCACATCCATGTGCAGCGGATGGTGGTTCATGGTGAGCAGACAGAAGAGGTGGTCGTCGTACTCGGTGACCGTCTTTCCGGGCCAGTGCTTGTAGACGGCACCGACTTCGAACTCTTCGTAGGTACGGCCGAACTGCATGGGACTCAGGCCTCCGGGATCTCGAACTTGCTGGTGCGCTGCATGCCGGCGGCGCGGCCCTTGCCGGAGATGACCAGGGCCATCTTGCGGGAGGCCTCGTCGATCATCTCGTCGCCGAGCATCGCGGAGCCCTTCTTCCCGCCGGCCTCGGAGGTGTAGTAGTCGTACGCGTCGAGGATCAGCTCGGCGTGGTCGTAGTCCTCCTGCGAGGGCGAGAAGATCTCGTTCGCGGCGGCGACCTGGTCCGGGTGCAGCACCCACTTGCCGTCGAAGCCCAGGGCCGCGGCGCGCTGGGCGACCGCCTTGTAGCCCTCCTGGTTGCGGATCTGCAGGTAGGGGCCGTCGATCGCCTGGAGGTTGTTGGCGCGGGCGGCCATCAGGATGCTCATCAGGATGTGGTGGTACGCGTCGGCCGGGTAGCCGGGCGGCTGCTCGCCGACGACGAGGGACTTCATGTTGATGGAGGCCATGAAGTCGGCCGGGCCGAAGATGATCGTCTCGACGCGCTGGGAGGCCTGCGCGATCGCGTTGACGTTGGTCAGGCCCTGGGCGTTCTCGATCTGCGCCTCGATGCCGATCTTGCCGACCTCGAAGCCCATGGTCTTCTCGATCTGGGTGAGCAGCAGGTCGAGGGCGACGATCTGCTGGGCGTCCTGGACCTTGGGCAGCATGATGCAGTCGAGGTTCTGGCCGGCGCCCTCGACGACCGTGACGACGTCGCGGTAGGTCCAGTGGGTCGTCCAGTCGTTGACGCGGACCACGCGGGTCTTGCCGGTCCAGTCGCCCTCGTTGAGGAACTTGACGATGGTGTGCCGGGCCTCGGGCTTGGCCAGCGGGGCGCACGCGTCCTCCAGGTCCAGGAAGACCTGGTCGGCGGCGAGGCCCTGGGCCTTCTCGAGGAAGCGCGGGTTGGAGCCGGGGACCGCCAGGCAGGAGCGGCGGGGGCGGAGCCGGTTCACAGGGCTGGTCATGCGAGGACCTCCGTACTTTCCAGGGGGCTGAGCTTGTTCGCTTGCCGGATCTCGTCGACGATACGGCCGATGATCTCCGTGATACCGAAGTCCTTCGGTGTGAAGACGGCGGCGACACCCGCGCGCTTCAGTTCTGCGGCGTCGGCGTTCGGGATGATTCCGCCGACGATGACCGGGATGTCCGTCGCGCCCGCCTCGCGGAGGCGGTCGAGGACGTCGGGGACCAGCGCGGAGTGCGAGCCGGAGAGGATGGACAGGCCCACGCAGTGCACGTCCTCCGCCAGAGCGGCGTCGACGATCTGCTCGGGGGTCAGCCGGATGCCCTGGTAGACCACCTCGAAACCGGCGTCACGCGCGCGTACGGCGATCTGCTCGGCCCCGTTGGAGTGACCGTCGAGGCCCGGCTTGCCGACGAGCAGCCGCAGCCGCCCGACGTTCAGGTCCTCGGCGGTCCTGGCCACCTTGTCGCGGACGAGGGCGAGCGGCGTGCCCGCCTCGGCCGTCACGGCGACCGGGGCCGAGGAGACGCCGGTCGGGGCGCGGAACTCGCCGAACACCTCGCGCAGGGCCCCGGCCCACTCGCCGGTGGTGACCCCGGCGCGGGCGCACTCCAGGGTGGCCTCCATGAGGTTCTCCGTGCCCTTGGCGGCCTCCTTGAGGCGCTCCAGGGCCTTGCAGGGCCGCGGGTGGTTGAACGGCGGCTGGTAGCGGTTGTCGCGCCAGGTCTTCATCGAGCCGACGACCCGGGCCTCGACCGCGGGGTCCACCGTCATGATCGCGGTGTCCAGGTCGGCCGTGAGGGGGTTCTCCTCGGTCGACTGGAAGATGTTGACGCCGACGATCTTGTCCTCGCCGGCCTCGATCCGGGCGCGCCGCTCGGCGTGCGAGGAGACCAGCTGCGACTTGAGGTAGCCGGATTCGACGGCGGCCATCGCGCCGCCCATCTCCTGGATCCGGTCGATCTCGGCCAGGCACTCGTCGACCAGGGCGTCCACCTTGGCCTCGATCACGTGCGAGCCGGCGAAGATGTCGTCGTACTCTAGGAGGTCGGACTCGTGGGCGAGGACCTGCTGGATGCGGAGCGACCACTGCTGGTCCCAGGGCCGGGGGAGGCCGAGGGCCTCGTTCCAGGCCGGGAGCTGCACGGCACGCGCGCGGGCGTCCTTGGAGAGGGTGACGGCCAGCATCTCCAGGACGATCCGCTGGACGTTGTTCTCCGGCTGCGCCTCGGTCAGTCCGAGCGAGTTGACCTGGACGCCGTAGCGGAAACGCCGCTGCTTCGGGTTCTCGATGCCGTACCGCTCAAGCGTGATCTTGTCCCAGATGCGGCCGAAGGCGCGCATCTTGCACATCTCCTCGATGAAGCGGACGCCCGCGTTCACGAAGAAGGAGATGCGGGCGACGACCTCGCCGAACCGCTCCTCGGGGACCTGGCCCGAGTCGCGGACGGAGTCGAGGACGGCGATCGCGGTGGCCATCGCGTACGAGATCTCCTGGACCGGCGTGGCCCCGGCCTCCTGCAGGTGGTAGCTGCAGATGTTGATCGGGTTCCACTTCGGGATGTGGTTGACCGTGTACGCGATCATGTCCGTCGTGAGGCGGAGCGAGGGGCCGGGCGGGAAGACGTGCGTCCCGCGCGACAGGTACTCCTTCACGATGTCGTTCTGGGTGGTGCCCTGGAGCTGGGTGATGTCCGCACCCTGCTCCTCGGCGGCCACCTGGTAGAGCGCCAGCAGCCACATGGCGGTGGCGTTGATGGTCATCGAGGTGTTCATCTGCTCCAGGGGGATGTCCTGGAACAGCCGGCGCATGTCACCGAGGTGCGAGACGGGGACGCCGACCCGGCCGACCTCGCCGCGGGCGAGGATGTGGTCGGGGTCGTACCCGGTCTGCGTCGGCAGGTCGAACGCGACCGAGAGGCCGGTCTGCCCCTTGGCGAGGTTGCGCCGGTACAGCTCGTTGGACGCCTCGGCGGTCGAGTGACCGGCGTACGTCCGCATGAGCCACGGCCGGTCCTTCTGGCGCTCAGTCATCTTCGGGACCTCAGATGTTCCGGAAGCGGTTGATGGCGTCGATGTGCTGGGCCCGGAGCTCCGGGTTGCTGACGCCCAGGCCCTCCTGCGGGGCGAGGGCGAGGACGCCGACCTTGCCCTGGTGCAGGTTGCGGTGGACGTCGTAGGCGGCCTGGCCGGTCTCCTCCAGGGAGTAGACCTTCGACAGGGTGGGGTGGATCTTGCCCTTGGCGATCAGGCGGTTGGCCTCCCACGCCTCGCGGTAGTTGGCGAAGTGCGAGCCGATGATCCGCTTCAGCGACATCCACAGGTAGCGGTTGTCGTACTGGTGCATGTAGCCCGAGGTCGAGGCGCAGGTGGTGATGGTGCCGCCCTTGCGGGTGACGTACACGGAGGCGCCGAAGGTCTCGCGGCCCGGGTGCTCGAAGACGATGTCGATGTCCTCGCCGCCGGTCAGCTCACGGATCTTGGAGCCGAAGCGCTTCCACTCGCGCGGGTCCTGGGTGTTCTCGTCCTTCCAGAACCTGTAGCCCTCGGCGTTGCGGTCGATGACCGCCTCGGCGCCCATGGAGCGGCAGATGTCGGCCTTCTCGGGGGAGGAGACGACACAGATCGGGTTGGCGCCGCCGGCGAGGGCGAACTGCGTGGCGTACGAGCCGAGTCCGCCGCTCGCGCCCCAGATGAGGACGTTGTCGCCCTGCTTCATGCCGGCGCCGTTGTTGGAGACCAGCTGGCGGTAGGCGGTGGAGTTGACGAGGCCGGGGGCCGCCGCCTCCTCCCAGCTGAGGTGGCCGGGCTTCGGCATCAGCTGGTTGGACTTGACGAGGGCGATCTCGGCGAGGCCGCCGAAGTTGGTCTCGAAGCCCCAGATGCGCTGCTCGGGGTCGAGCATCGTGTCGTTGTGGCCGTCCGAGGACTCCAGCTCGACGCTCAGGCAGTGCGCGACGACCTCGTCGCCGGGCTTCCAGGAGTTGACGCCCGGGCCGGTGCGCAGGACGACGCCCGCGAGGTCGGAGCCGATGATGTGGTGCGGCAGGTCATGGCGCTTGGTCAGCTCGGAGAGGCGGCCGTAGCGCTCCAGGAAGCCGAAGGTCGACACCGGCTCGAAGATCGAGGACCAGACCGAGTTGTAGTTCACGGAGCTGGCCATGACGGCGACCAGGGCCTCGCCCGGTCCGAGCTCGGGCAGGCCGACCTCGTCCAGGTGGAGCGACTTGCGCGGGTCCTTGTCGCGGCTGGCGAGCCCGGCGAACATCTCCTGCTCGTCCTTGTGGACGGTGATCGCCCGGTACGACTCGGGGAGCGGGATGTTCGCGAAGTCGGCGGACGTGGAGTCCGGCGACTGGATCGCGGCCAGGATTTCCTTCACGGGTTGCCTCCGGCGGTGAGCGTCCTGAGGGAGGGACGCCTGGGGGTTACGGCGGGGAGTGCTGCTGCTGTGGAGGTGTGCCGTCGGTTCGGCTGGGTGGTGCGGTGGCGGCGCTGTGTGGTGGAGCGCGGGGTTGCCTGTGACGCAGGCGTCCGGGCGCACCTGCCGTCGGCTGGTGGGGACAGCCGGCGCGCGAGGTGTGATCTCTGCGCGCCGGCCGCCCGGACAACATCAACGTATGGCACGCCGTGTCACCTGACAAGGCACTGCGTGCCAACAATTTCACTCAGATGCAATCTGCCCGTCACGGATGAGCGATGATCGATCGAAATGGCCCGTGAGCTGCGGGAACGCCAAGAGGGCCGCCCCCGGAATCCGGGGACGGCCCTCTCGTGGAACGGGGCTCAGGACTGGGTGAGCGCCTGCTGGATGGTCCGCATGACCTCGTCGAGCGGAGCGTCCGTACGGGCCACGGCGACCACGACGTCGCCCGTCGTGGACGCGGTCGCGGCGACCGGCTGCTCCGGCGCCGGCTCGGCCGGTACGGCGGTGGTGGTGGTGCTCCCCGCGGGCGCGGGGCGGGCGCCTATGCCGGTGCCGAAGGTCTCGCGGACGATCGCGAAGGCGTGGTCGAGCTGGGCCTCCACGTCGCCCTCGCCGCCGGCCCGCAGCCAGCGGCGCAGCACGTGGTTGTGGGCGGTGACGACCGCCGACGCGGCCACCTCGGCCAGCAGCGGGTCGTCGTTGCCGGCGTGGTGGTCCCGCTCGTCGAAGTGCCCGAGCAGATAGCGGGTGAAGAGCCGCTCGTAGCGGGCCACCGAGGCGATCTCCCGCTCCCGCAGCGTCGGCACCTCACGGGTGAGCCGGTAGCGCTCCACGGAGACCGCGGGGGACCCCGCGTACATCTTCATGACTTCCTTGATGCCCCGGCACACGGTGTCGAGCGGGTGCTCGTGCGGCGGGGCGGCGTTCAGCACCGCCTCCGCCCGTACGAGGGTGTCGTCGTGGTCCGGGAAGATCGCCTCTTCCTTGGACCGGAAGTGCCGGAAGAACGTCCGCCGCGCGACCCCGGCCGTGGCCGCGATCTCGTCGACGGTCGTCGCCTCGTACCCCTTGGTGGCGAAGAGCTCCATCGCCGCGGCGGCGAGCTCCCGGCGCATCTTGAGCCGCTGCGCGGCGGCGCGAGTGCCCGCCGTGCTCTCCGGAGCATCGGACGGGGACGTGGCACGGGGTGTCTTCGCGGCCTTGGGCATGGTCCGAACGTACTGCATCGGAGTGGGAGTGTGCCCAGGTGGGGGCGGGGAGACCCCCGGGTCACCGGCGGTGCCCGGGGGACTCAGCAGACCGCCCCAGCCGGCGGTGCGGGGCTCAGCGTCGGGCATATTCGCGGAAGCCGCGACCCGTCTTGCGGCCGAGGCAGCCCGCCGCCACCAGGTGCTCAAGGAGCGGCGCGGGCGCGAGGCCCGGGTCGCGGAACTCGCGGTGCAGCACCTGCTCGATCGCCAGCGAGACGTCCAGGCCGACCACGTCGAGCAGCTCGAACGGGCCCATCGGGTAGCCGCCGCCCAGCTTCATCGCGGCGTCGATGTCGTCCAGGGTGGCGTAGTGCTCCTGGACCATCTTGATCGCGTTGTTCAGGTACGGGAAGAGCAGCGCGTTCACGATGAAGCCGGCGCGGTCGCCGCAGTCCACCGGGTGCTTCCTGATCTTCGCGGTGACCTCGCGGACGGTGGCGTGGACGTCGTCGCCGGTCAGGACCGTACGGACGATCTCGACCAGCTTCATCGCCGGCGCCGGGTTGAAGAAGTGCATCCCGATGACGTCCTGCGGGCGCGTGGTGGCCCGGGCGCAGGCGATGACCGGCAGCGAGGAGGTCGTGGTGGCGAGCACGGCGCCCGGCTTGCAGATCTTGTCGAGCCGCGCGAACAGCTCCTGCTTGATCTCCAGGTCCTCGGCGACCGCCTCGACGGCCAGGTCGACCTCGGCGAAGGCGTCGAGCGAGCCGGCCGCGGTGATCAGGGCGAGGGTCTCGTCGCGGGCCTCGCCCGTCATCCGGCCCTTGTCGACCGAGCGGGCCAGGGACTTGGCGATCCGCGCCTTGGCCGTGTCCGCCTTCTCCTGGGAACGGGCGGCGAGCACGACCGCGTACCCGGCCTTCGCGAAGACCTCGGCGATGCCGGAGGCCATCGTGCCCGAGCCGGCGACGCCGACCGAACGGACCTCGCGGGCGGCGCCCGTGCCGGCGGAGGTGAGCGGGGTCAGCGCGTCGCGCACGACCTCGCCGGAGCCCGGCGCCGCGTACGTGTAGAAGCCGCGGCCCGCCTTGCGGCCGGTCAGCCCGGCCTCGCTGAGCTGCTTGAGGATCGGGGCGGGGGCGTGCAGCCGGTCGTGCGAGGCCGCGTACATGGCCTCCAGGACCGTACGGGCCGTGTCGACGCCGATCAGGTCGAGCAGCGCCAGCGGGCCCATCGGCAGGCCGCAGCCCAGCTTCATCGCCGCGTCGATGTCCTCGCGGGAGGCGTACTTGGCCTCGTACATGGCGGCGGCCTGGTTCAGGTAGCCGAAGAGCAGCCCGTCCGCGATGAAACCGGCCCGGTCGCCGACCGCGACCGGCTCCTTGCCGAGGTCCTGCGCGAGGCGCGTCACGGCGTCCACGGCGCGCGGGTCGGTCAGCACGGAGGAGACGACCTCGACCAGCTTCATGGCCTGGACCGGGGCGAAGAAGTGCAGGCCCAGGACCCGCTCGGGGTGCGCGGAGTCGGCGGCGAGCCGGGTCACGGAGAGGGCGTTCGTGCCGGTGGCCAGGATCGCGTCGGGCCGGACGATCCCGTCCAGGGCCCGGAAGACCTCCTGCTTCGCCTCGTACGACTCGGGCACGACCTCGATCACGAGGTCGGCCTCGGCGGCCGCCTGGAGGTCGGAGAAGGTACGGAAGCGGGCCAGGACGTCCTGCCGCTCCTCCTCGGTGATCCGCTCGCGGGCCACCGCACGGGCGGTGGAGGCCTCCAGGGCCGCGACGGCCTGGGCGGCGGCCGTGTCGCTGATGTCGATGCCGATGACCTCGCGGCCGGCCCGGGCGAGGACGTCGGCGATGCCCGCGCCCATGGTGCCGAGACCGACGACGGCGATGGTGGAGAGAGGGGTGTCCATCAGGGGACTCCAGAGGAAGAGTGACGACTGAGGGCAGTGCGCGCACGAAAGGGGCGCGGGAAAGAGCGAGGGCGATGCCCGGAAAAAGAGGGCCGTGCCCTGGGAAAAGGAGCGACGGACTCTGTCCCGGAGCCACGTCGAAACTGCCGAACCGACAAGCGAACACAACGGCTGCGTCACCAGGCCGTCGTGCGAAGTGCGGGTGGTGCCCGCTCACCTGAGACTAACCGGCCGGTAACGAGCGCGCCAGTCCCGGCAAGTTGGGAAAGTGTGATCTGGATCGCGGATAGGGTCGGATTCATGGAAATCTCCGAGGACCCGGAATTCTGCTCGATGATCGATCGATTGCGGGACGAGATCGAGAATGCCGCCGGAGAAGTCCCGGCGGCATTCACGGAACTCGCCGCGACGGAGGATCACGAGGAACTGCACCGCGTCCTCACCGCGCCCGGACAGCCGCTCTGGGCCCGCGAGATCGCCGCGTACGTCCTCGGCGTCGCCGGGGACCGGCGCGCCTTCGAGGCCCTCGTCCTCCTCCTCAACCACCGCGACCCGGAGCGCTGCGTCACCGCCGCCCACGCCCTGGTCCGGCTCGGCGACCCGCGCACCGCGCGCGCGGCGGCCGCCCTCGCCACCAACGAACTCCGGGTCGCCTACGCCCTGCTGCCGGTCCGGCTGCTCGCCGAACTCCGCGCGCCCGAGTCCGTCCCGGCCCTGATCACCGTCCTCGGACGGCGACTTCGGGCCGACGACCCCCACTGGCGCGTCGGCCTCGCCTGCGTCGAGGGCCTCGGCACCCTCGGTGACCCCCGTGCCCGCCCGGCCCTTGAGGCGGCGCTCCCGCACCCCCGGCTCGGCGCCGAGGCCCGGCGGTCACTGACCCGGATCGACCCGGCCGGCTGACGCCGAGCCGGCGCGCGTCCCGGCCGGGCGCAGGGTGCCGACCGCAGCGAGCACCGGCGGGAGCGCGGCGAGCGCGAAGCACACGGGCAGCGGCAGACCGCCCACCAGGAATCCCGCAGCGGCCGTCGCGCCCGTGGTGCCCGCGTTGAAGCCGGTGTTGACCCAGGCGCCGGCCCGTGTGCGCTGCCCCGCGGCCACGGACTCGTCGGCGAGGAGATAGGCGCTCGTGATCGCCGGCGCCAGGAACAGACCGCCGAGCGCCAGCCAGCCGACCAGCGCGTACGGATGCGGGGAGAGGCCCGCCACCGCGAGGACCGCACCGAGTCCGAGTGCCAGGGCCGACAGGCGCACGGCGGTGGACACCCGCCACGGCACGGCGCCGTACACGAGGCCGCCGACGGCGCTGCCCGCCGACAGGGCCGCCATCGCCCACGGCACCGCCCCGGGGCGGTGGTGTGCGTCGGCGAACGCGATCACCAGGAGTTCGACGGCGCCCAGACACGCGCCGACCGCGGCCGCCACGCCCGCCGCCCTGAGCACCCCCGCACCCGGGCTGCCCGCCCGGCCCGCCGCCTTCTCCGGCGCCCCGGGCTCCCGCTGCCCGGTCGCGCCCCGCACCGCCGGCGAGGTGACGAGCGCGAGCGTGCCGGTCAGGACCAGCCCGGCGCTCACCACGAGCCCGGCCGGCGCCGAGGCGTACCGCACGAGCAGTCCCACCAGCAACGGGCCCGTGACGAAGAGGAGTTCCTCCGCCACGGTGTCCAGGCTGTACGCGCGCCGCAGCAGGTCCCGGTCGGGGAGCATCGCGCTGAACAGCGCCCGCGTCACCGGCCCGAGCGGCGGAGTCAGGGCCCCCGCGCCGCAGGCCAGGATCACCAGGGCGACCGCCGGCGTCGCCGGCCGGGCCGTCGCCACCGCGAGCGCGACGAGCAGCAGGGCGTACGCGGTGGCCAGCGGTATCAGAGCGCGGCGCGGCCCGAAACGGTCGACCAGGGCGGCCCGCGCGGGCGACATGACGACACCGGTCAGCCCGAACGCGGCCATGACCGTGCCGGCCGCGGCGTACGAACCGGTGCTCCCCTTGACGGAGAGGATCAGGGAGAGCGGGGCGGTGCCGTACGACAGCCGCCCCAGGAGAGCCGCCCCGAAGGTACGGCGGGCGTGCGGGGTCCGCAGCACCGCCGCGTAGGTGGGCGCGGGGGAGTGGACAGGGGAGGTCACGGACATGACGGAGTTCCTCGAAGAGGGCACCGGGCGTTGGCCTGCGGCGCCGAAGCGTGCGGGGACGGCGGGACACCGCGCCCGGCAGGGCACGGTCGTCGGATCGCCGACTCCTACGCACGGAAGAGGAACATGCGCGTCAACGTAGCAGACGGAGCTCCGCCCCGGTCCCGTCCGGTGCCGCCGCGGCCTGCTCCGGTATCAGGGCGAAGGCCTCGATCTCCACGAGGAGTTCCGGGCGGACGAGGGCGGAGACCTGGACCGCCGAGCTCGCCGGCAGGGGCGCGCCCGCGAAGTGGGCGTCCCGGGCGTCCCGCACCGCCGGGAGGTGGGCCACGTCCGTGACGAAGTACGTCAGCTTCACGACGTCCCCGAAGCCCGCGCCGGCCGCCGCGAGGCAGCGCTCCAGGTTGGCGAAGACCTGGTGGGCCTGGGCCGCCGCGTCGCCCTCGCCGACGACCGCCCCGGTGGCGTCGAGGGCGCACTGCCCGGATATCGCCACGAACCGCCCCGTGCCCCACACGACGTGGCTGTACTGCGGGCTGGGCGCGAGGCCGTCGGGGGCGGGCACGTGGGTGAGGTGGCTCGTCATGCCCCACATCCTCGCGCACACCACTGACAGTGCCCGCCACCCCTTGCGGGGCGCGGGCACCGTGGGGCCGGGAAGGCCGTCAGCGGACGTGGCCCAGGAGGCCGTGGAGGGCGACGCCCGCCGGTTCCGCGCGGACGGCGCCGGCCCGCTTGCCGGACTTCTCCGGGGCCGACGGCGCGGCCGCGGTCACCGGCTCCGGCTCGGGCTCGGGGAGCGCGGCGCAGACCGCGTCCACCTCGGCGTCGCCGTCGCCGCGCGGGACCTTGCCCGTGGCGAGGTAGTAGGCCAGGTGCTCGTCGAGGCAGCCGTTCCCGCCGAGGGTCACCCCGTGGTTCCCGCCGCCCTCCTCGACGACGAGGCTGGAGCCGCGGATCAGCCGGTGCAGGGCCACCCCGCCCTCGTACGGCGTGGCCGCGTCGTCCGTGGCCTGCAGGATGAGGACCGGCGGCACCTGGTCGTTCGTGACGTCCGGCGGGGTCAGGGATTCCACCGGCCAGAAGGCGCAGGGAGCGTTGTACCAGGCGTTGTTCCAGGTCGAGAACGGCGCCTTCGCGTGCACGTCCCAGCTGTCCTTGCGCCACACGCTCCAGTCGCGCGGCCAGCCCGCGTCCCGGCACTGCACGCTCGTGTAGACCGAGTAGCCGTTGTCGGCGGCCGCGTCGGCCTCCCCGTACCGCTCGTAGGCCTCCTTCAGCGGCGCCGGGTCCGCGTCGTTGACGTACGCCGCGAAGGCGCTCGCGAGCCGGGGCCAGTAGCCGTTGTAGTACCCGCCCGGCAGGAAGGTGTCCTCCAGCTCGCCGGGACCGACCTTGCCGCCGGCCGGCGTCTCGCGCAGCGCGTCCCGCATCCGGTACCAGGCGGCCTCGACCGCCGCCGGGTCGGTGCCCAGCTTGTACACGGCGTTCTGCCGGGCCACCCAGGCCATGAAGTCCTTGTGGCGGGTGTCGAAGGCGTAGTCCTGCGCGATGTTGTCCTCGTACCAGACGCCGTGCGGGTTCACGACGGAGTCGAGCGCCATCCGCCGGACCCGGTCCGGGTACAGGCGCGCGTACACCGAGCCCAGGTAGGTGCCGTACGAGTAGCCGAGGTAGTTGATCTTCGGCGCGCCGAGCGCGACGCGGATGGCGTCCAGGTCGCGGGCGGTGCTCACGGTGTCGATGTACGGCAGCACGTCCGCGTACTTCTTGCCGCAGGCCTCGGCGAAGGACTGGGCCCGCTCGATCGCCGCCCGCTCGGCCGCGGCGCCGTTCGGCACCGAGTCCGCCCGCACGGGCGCGAAGTGGCCGGGCTTGCAGTCGAGCGCGGGCTCGCTCTTGCCGACCCCGCGCGGGTCGAAGCCGATGATGTCGTACTCGGCGGCCACCTTCGGGGGCAGCGAGGCCGCCACGTAACCGGCCATGCCGCGCCCGCTGCCGCCGGGTCCGCCCGGGTTCACAAGGAGCGGGCCCTGGAAGGTCCTCGCGGTGTGCGGGACCCGGGTGAGGGCGAGGGTCACCTTCCGCCCGGCCGGGTCGTCGTGGTTGAGCGGCACCTTCAGGGTGCCGCACTGGAGCCTGGGGTACGCCTTCGTGGCGCAGTCCGTCCAGGCGAGCGGGGGGAGCGGTCGGGGGGTCGGTTCACCGGCGCCCGCGGGGGCGGCGGGCAGGACGGTGACCGTCCCGGCGACCAGCGCTCCAGCGGCGATCAGCATTCCTGCGCGTGGGGTCATAGGGCGTTTGTGTCCCGAACCGGCGCCGAGGGGACCTGTTTCGCCCAGAGTTGACCCGAACGGAGGGCGATCCGACGGCGTGTCAGCTGACCGGTCCGATGATCGGCCCGGGATCGACGGGGCGTCTCAGAGGAGCGTGAGCTGCTCCGGGGCCGCCGCCGGGGAGGGCTCCTCCGGTACGGGGATCCGGCGCGCCGCTCCCCGGTGGGCGGGCCCGATGCCGAACTCGGCCGCCAGTTCGTGCACCTGACGGGTGATCCGGCGCTGGTACCAGGTCGGCGCGTAGGCCCCGTCCGCGTACATCCGCTCGTACCGCCGCACCAGGCCCGGGTGGTGCTCGCGCAGCCAGGCCATGAACCACTCCCGGGCGCCCGGCCGCAGGTGCAGCACGAGCGGGGTGACCGAGCTCGCGCCGGCCTCGGCGATCGCGCGGACCGTCGCGCGCAGCTGCTCGGGCCGGTCGCCGAGGAAGGGCACCACGGGTGCCATCAGGACCCCGCAGTCGATGCCGTGCTCGCCGAGGGTGCGGACGACGTCGAGGCGCCGCTGCGGCGAGGGGGTGCCGGGCTCGATCGTCCGCCAGAGCTCCTGGTCGGTGAAGCCGACGGAGACGGAAATGCCGACCTCGGTGACCCCGGCCGCCTCGGTGAGGAGCTCCAGGTCGCGCAGGATCAGGGTGCCCTTCGTGAGGATCGAGAAGGGGTTCGCCCGGTCCCGCAGCGCCGTGAGGATGCCCGGCATCAGCCGGTAGCGGCCCTCGGCGCGCTGGTAGCAGTCGACATTGGTGCCCATGGCGATGTGCGCTCCCTGCCAGCGCGCGGAGGCCAGCTGCCGGGCGAGCAGCTCCGGGGCGTTGATCTTGACGACGATCTGGGAGTCGAAGCCGACTCCGGTGTCGAGGTCGAGATAGCTGTGGGTCTTGCGGGCGAAGCAGTACACACACGCGTGCGTGCAGCCCCGGTACGGGTTGACCGTCCACTCGAACGGCATCCGGGAGGCGCCGGGCACCCGGTTCAGGATCGAGCGGGCCCGGACCTCGTGGAAGGTGATGCCCCGGAACTCGGGGGTGTCGAAGGTGCGGGTGGTGACCGCGTCCGTGCCGAACAGGGCGATGTCGGCGGGGGCGGCGGGGGTGTCGCCCAGATTGTCCCAGCGCATGGACGCCTCCTCGGTGGCTCTGCCTCGGCCGTTCGCTCAGAATAGAACACCTGTTCCCTTGATCGTTGCAACCCGGATTTCGCCCGCCGGAGCCCACGTGGTTCGCTTGGCCCACACCCCTGAGGAACCACAAGCTGGAGGAAGTCCATGGCGCAGGTCGAGGCCACCACCGAACGGATCATCGCCGCCGACGCGGAGACGGTGTTCGACGCGCTGGCCGACTACAGCGGTACGCGCGAGAAGGTGCTCCCCGAGCACTTCAGCGAGTACGAGGTGCGCGAGGGCGGCGACGGCGAGGGCACCCTCGTCCACTGGAAGCTCCAGGCCACCAGCAAGCGCGTCCGCGACTGCCTCCTGGAGGTCACCGAGCCCACCGACGGGCAGCTCGTCGAGAAGGACCGCAACTCCTCCATGGTCACCACCTGGACCGTGACCCCCGCCGGCGAGGGCAAGTCCCGCGCCGTCGTCTCCACCGTCTGGAACGGCGCCGGCGGCATCGGCGGCTTCTTCGAGAAGACCTTCGCGCCCAAGGGCCTCGGCCGCATCTACGACGCCCTGCTCGCCAAGCTGGCGGACGAGGTCGAGAAGTAACGCCCGGAGCGTTCACCGATTCGAGTGGATCGCCCGCGCCCCCCGTACCCGCGCAACCGCGTACCGGGGGCGCGGGCCTTCTCGTAAACGCGCTGATGAGCGACCCAAGTGCGCCGTGGTGCAGGGACGTTCACCCACCGGCGCGCCACCACCCTCCCGTACCGCCCGACTTGCTCCCCCTTCGCGCGCAATGCGAAGAATGGCGCGGCGCAGACGCCGTGACGAGGGGAGCAGACACGTGGGTGCGATCACGATCGTGAAAGGCGTCGAGGACGCCACGGGGGACGCGGAACCCCTGGACCCTCCGCCCACCGACCCCGCCCCACCGGCCGGCCCGGGACCCGCCGGCCTCGAACCCCGCCGCGTCCGGCTCGTCTTCTGCGGCCTCATGCTCGCGCTGCTCCTCGCCGCGCTCGAGCAGATGATCGTCGCCACCGCCCTGCCGAAGATCGTCGGCGAACTCCAGGGCCTGGACCGGATGTCCTGGGCGATCACCGCCTACCTGCTGACCTCCACCATCGGCCTGCCGGTCTACGGGAAGCTGGGCGACCTCCTCGGCCGCAAGGGCGTCTTCCTCTTCGCGATCGTCGTCTTCGTCATCGGCTCCGGCCTCGCCGGCTGGTCCCGCACGATGGACCAGCTCATCGCCTTCCGCGCCGTCCAGGGCGTCGGCGCCGGCGGCCTCATGATCGGCGTCCAGGCGATCATCGCCGACATCGTCCCCGCCCGGGAACGCGGCCGCTACATGGGCCTCATCGGCGCCGCCTTCGGCCTCGCCTCCGTCGCCGGGCCGCTGCTCGGCGGCTTCTTCACCGACCACGTCTCCTGGCGCTGGTGCTTCTACTTCAACGTGCCGTTCGGGCTCGTCACCCTCGCCGTCGTCGCCGCCGTCCTCAAGCTCCCGAAGCCCACCGCACGCGCGCGCTTCGACGTCCTCGGCGCCCTGCTCCTCGCCGCCGCCTCCACCTGCCTCGTCCTGCTGACCAGCTGGGGCGGCACCGAGTACGCCTGGGACTCCCGGGTCATCCTCGCCCTGGCCTGCGGAGCCGCCGTCACGGCCCTGCTCTTCCTGGTCGTCGAGCACTTCGCGCCCGAACCCCTCATCCCGCTGCGGCTGTTCCGCGACTCCGTCTTCACCGTCACCGCCCTCGTCGGCGCCGTCGTCGGCATCGCGCTCTTCGGCGCCGCCAGCTACCTGCCCAGCTTCCTGCAGATGGTCGAGGGCGCCAGCGCCACCGAGTCCGGCCTCCTGATGCTGCCGCTCATGGGCGGCATCGTCATCGCCTCCGTCGTCTCCGGCCAGCTCATCAGCCGCACCGGCCACTACAAGATCTACCCGGTGATCGGCGGCGCCGTCTCCGTCCTCGGCATGTGGCTGCTCTCCCGCATGGACACCGACACCCCGCGCCTCCAGCACAGCCTCTGGCAGGCCGTCCTCGGCACCGGCATCGGCCTGGTCATGCCGGTGCTCGTGCTCGCCGTGCAGAACTCCGTCCGCCCCGCCGACCTCGGCACCGCCACCAGCGCCCACAATTACTTCCGCCAGATCGGCGGCAGCGTCGGCGCCGCCGTCTTCGGCACCCTCTTCGCCTCCCGGCTCGACGACGCCCTCGGCGACCGGCTCGCCGGCGTCCTCGCCCAGGGCGGCCCCGTGTCACCGCCGCCCGCGGAATCGATCACCCCGGGGACCGTCCACAGCCTGCCGCCCGCCCTGCGCGACGCGTACATCCAGGCGTACGCGGACGCGATGCCGCGGATCTTCCTCTACCTCGTGCCGGTCCTCGTACTCGGCCTCGTCCTCGCCTTCTTCCTCAAGGAGAAACCGCTGGTGTCCCACCACAGCCCCCTCACCGAGGCCACCGACATCGCCTTCGAGACCGCCGCCCAGGCCGTGCCGCACGCCCGCCACGCCGCCCCCGCCCCGGCCGCCGTCACCCCCGCGCACTCCGGCGTACCCGTCTGCGGCACCGTCCAGCACCACGACGGCAGCCGCGTCCCCCGCGCCGCGCTCACCCTCATCGACGTCCAGGGCCGGCAGATCGGCCGCGGCGCCAGCGGCGAGGACGGCCGGTACGCCCTCAGCGTCCCCGGCGGCGGCGCGTACGTGCTGATCGCGGCGGCCGGCGGCCACCAGCCGCAGGCCGTCTCCGTCACGGTCGGCGACCGGCCGGTGGAGCTCGACGTCGTCCTCGGCGGCGCCGGCCGGCTCGCGGGCAGCGTCGTCACCGCCGACGGCACGCCCGTGCGTGACGCGGCCGTCACCCTCACCGACGTACGCGGCGAGGTCGTCGCCTCCACCCGCAGCGGACGCGAGGGCGGGTACGTCATCGGCGAACTCGTCGCGGGCGAGTACACGCTCGCCGCCAGCGCCCCCGCCTTCCGGCCCGCCGCGCTCCCCGTGAGCGTCCAGTCCTCCCGCGAGACCCGCCAGGACATCGAACTGGCCGGCGGCGCGGTGCTGCGCGGCACCGTACGGGCCGGGGGAGGGCGCCCCGTCGAGGACGCCCGGGTCACCCTCCTCGACGCCGCGGGCAACGTCGTCGACACCCTCACCACCGGCGCCGACGGCACCTTCCGCTTCATCGACCTGTCCTCCGGCGAGTACACGGTCATCGCCGCCGGGTACCCGCCCGTCGCCACCGTCCTCCAGGTGGCCGGCGGCGGCCGCACCGAGCGCGACCTCCAGCTCGGCCACGAGGACTGACCGCGGAGTCTCAGGAGGTGGTCGTCGCCTTGCGCAGCGCGCTGATGCAGGTGGCGATCGCCTCCTGGAGGGCTTCGAGGCGCTGGAGCATGTCCGCCTCGTAGATGTCCTCCTCCATCACCTCGTCGAGCGTCAGCTCCTCGAAGACCTTCGTCGCCTTCTGCAGGCTGTTGTAGAACTTCGTCCGCCGCTCCTGGACGCGCAGCGCCGGATCCTCCTCGACCGCCTTGGCGACCAGGCCCTTCACCGTGTCGTAGGCCTCGCCGGCCCACTCGCCCGCCTCCTCCGAGTCGTCCAGCTCGTCGAGGAGCGACAGGTGCCGCTCGGCCTCGGCCCGCAGCTCGGCCGGCGCCTCCACGGTCTGCCCGGCGGGGGTCTTGATCTGGCCGTTCTCGACGATCTGGCGCACGTACCCGATGCGGTCGGCGGCCTTCGCCTCGCTCGCCACCGCCTTCTTCAGGTCGTCGGTACGGGCGAAGGCCCGGGCCATCTCGGTCTGGAGGGCCGGGTCCTCCTTCATCCGGTCGAGCAGCGCCCCGCGCGCGGCCTCCGCCGTCCCCGGGTCGGCGAGGATCGCCGCCCGCAGCGCCGTCGGGTTCTCCGCGACCTCCAGCGCCTTCGTCGGCCGGATGCCCTCCGCCTCGGCCGCCGCGGTGATCGCCTGGCCGCGCACGGAGGACGCGCTGTTGCGGGAGGTGTAGTACGACAGCCAGACGTCCGCGTCCGGCAGCTCGATGTCCTCGCCCGGGACCAGCACCTCGAACTGCGGGACCAGACCGTCGTCGGCCGCCATGTCCCAGGCCTTGTAGTAGCGCATGACCCGCTCGGGCGAGCACCCCGCGAGCTGCGCGAAGGCCTTCGCCGAGACCTTCGTCCTGGCGGTCCCCTCGGCGGGCTGGCCGCCGGGACGGACGCTCCGGGCCACCTTGAGGGCGAAGGTCCAGCCGCCGGTCCGCGCGTAGACCCCGAAGTCCTCGGCGTCACGGACGACGACGGGGTCGTGGTCCTGGGCGTCCGGCACGTCGTCCGCGTCCTGGACGGCCTCTTCCGCCCCCTGGGGCTCCTGCGGCTCGGGAGCCGACGGCTCCCAGAACTCCGGCTCCTCCGCCATCACGGGCCCGGCGGGCTCAGGAACGACGACGGACTCGGTCTCGACGGGCGCGGATTCGGACGGGGTGAAGGCGATGGTCACCGAGAGCTCTCCGGAAGGTCGACAACGACAACTGCGGCCGACAGCCTATACGCACCCGTTGGCGATGTTTCGTCCGATTCGACGTCCGCCAATCGGGTGGCGCACCGGGCCGTCCCCAGGACACCATGCCCCCATGACTCACGGAATCGAGCTCCACCCCGCGCGGTGAGCGCCTCGCACGAGCGCTCGACGCTCGCCCCCGCCCTGTCCGACCACGCCCGCCGCCTGCGCGGCGCGCCCGTCCCCCGGGGCGGCCACCCCCTCCCCGACTCCGCGCGCACTCCGCGCCCCCGCGGCCCCGGCCCCCTCCACCACGAGGCACGCGCCCGCGTGACGGAGGTCCTCCGCGGCCTGCTCGCCGCGCCCGGCGCCGACCCGGAGACCGCCCTCGTGGCCACCGGGGTCCGCGACCGGACCGTCCTGCGGGCCGCCGCGACCCTCGACCACCCCGACGCACCGGCCGCCCGAGCCCTCGGCCGCCTCCTCGTCCGGACCGGGACCACCCTCGTCGGCGTGGCCGCCGGCATCGGGCTACTGAGCGTCCTCGGCGAACCCGAGGACGTGCCGTACCTGCGCGACCTCGGAATGCTCGACGGTCTCGACTCCGCCGCCGTCGAGGCCCTCACGGCGCTCGACCCGCCGGCCGCCGCGACGGTCAGCCTGGCCCACCGCGCGCGTGCGACCGGGCTGCGCGCCCTCGCCGACGCCCTCGTCTCCGGCCGTACGAACGACCTCCGGGCCCTCGTCGTGCGGGTGCCGGCCGACCGCCCCAGGGACGTCGGCCCCGACATGGCGCGATGGATCGCGGAGGCCACCCGGCTCCCCGCACTCCTCCGGGCCCACCCCGAGGACCCCGAACTGCTCGCCCAGGCGGTGCTCCTGCTGACGCGGATGACGAGCCGCCGCGACTACACGACCGCGCTCCTGGAGTACGGGGACGCCGTGGACCTGTACGAGGCGATCACCGCGCGCGTGGCCGGCGAGACCCCGTCGACCGGCCTCGACCGGCAAGCCCGGCTGCTGTCCCTCGCCCTCGACCTCCACAGCGGCGCCTCGCACCTCCTCGACTGGCCGCCCGGCCGACGCGAGCAGGTCCTCGGCGCCCTGCTCGCGGCGGTCGGGGAGCAGGCGGAGCGGGACACGGATGCCGGTGCCGATGGCGACGCCGATGCCGACCCGCGGGCGCGGCAGCGGGCCGCGTGGATCCGCCGCACGGCACCCCGCCTGCGCGCCGCCACCGCCTCGCCGGAGCCGCTCGCGACCGAGCCGCCCGTGGCGGAGCCGCTCGCGACGGAGCCGGGTCGTGTGCCCTGCCTGGGGATCGAGGTCGTCGTCGCCGACCCCGGCGACCCGGACGCCGTCGAGACCCGCTTCCTCGTCGACGGCCGGCCGTTCGTGCCCTGGGCGTTCGGCCGCGGGCCCGGCGACGCGCCCGAACGGCTCCTCGACACCGGTGCCCTGCGCGCCACTGCGGAGCCCCGCGCGGTCCGGCTCGCGGAGGCGTACTGCTCCGAGGGCTGCTGCGGCGCCCTCTACGTGACCGTGCGCCGGGAGGGCCCGCACGTGGTGTGGGGCGACTGGAGCCGCCCCGGGGCGCCGCGGGGACTGCCGGACCTGCCCGTCCTCCGCTTCGACGCCGCCGCCTACGACACGGAGGCCGCCCGCGCCGAGCGGGACCGGGGCTGGAGCTGGCCGGCCCGGGACACCGCCCGGCTGATCGCCCGAGGGCTGAGAGAGCAGCCGGCGCTCCTTGCCCGCTGGGGCCTGAGGCAGGGGTGGGCGAGCACGGAGTTCGGCGATCCGGACACGGCCGTGATCACCTACGACGACCTGCCTCCGACCCCCGGCGGCCCGCCGGACGCGCAGCAGCGGCAGTACGTGTGGAGGCTGCGCGACGACGGCACTCCGCCCGAGCGGCGCGCGGCCGCCGCGCTGCGCCGGTTCGCGGTGGAGGACCCCAGGCGGTATCCGGAACCGGCCCGGTGATCCGTACGGCCGTCCGGTGGGTGCCATTGGTCCACTCCAACGGCGGTTATCCACAGGGGTGGTAGGGCGGCCGGGCGGCGCGTACGGTGCCAGGCATGAAGATCCTCATCAGCGCCGACATGGAGGGCGCGACCGGTGTGACCTGGCCCGCCGACGTGATGCCCGGCACGCCCCAGTGGGAGCGGTGCCGCGCGATGTTCACCTCCGACGTGAACGCCGCGGTGCTCGGCTTCTTCGACGGCGGCGCGGACGAGGTCCTCATCAACGAGGCGCACTCGACCATGCGGAACCTGCTCCTTGAGCAGCTCGACGAGCGGGCCGAGATGATCACCGGACGGCACAAGTCGCTCTCGATGGTCGAGGGAGTGCAGCACGGGGACGTCGACGGCATCGCCTTCGTCGGCTACCACACCGGCGCCGGGGCTGAGGGCGTCCTCGCGCACACCTACCTCGCCAACTCCATCACCGGGGTCTGGCTCAACGGCGAGCCGGCGAGCGAGGGCGTGCTCAACGCCCATGTGGTCGCGGAGTACGGAGTGCCCGTCGTCCTCGTCACCGGGGACGACCTGACCTGCGAGGACGCCCTCGGGTACGCGCCGGAGGCGCCCAAGGTCGCCGTCAAGGACCACGTCTCGCGGTACGCGGCGGTGTGCCGGACCCCGGCCAGGACCGCCGCCGACATCCGGGCCGCCGCCAAGACGGCCACCGCGCTCGCCGTCCGGCACGAGCCGGTCCGCGGCGGCCCGTTCACCGTGGAGCTCGAGTTCGACGCCGAGCACCTGGGCGCCGCCGCCACGGTGGTTCCCGGCGTGGCGCGGAGCGGCGAGCGGCGCGTCGCGTACACCAGCGAGACGATGTACGAGGCAATTCGCACGTTCAAGGCGGTCACGACCATCGTCTCGGCCGCGGTGGAGGAGCAGTATGGCTGAGGAGGTCCGGGGCCCGGACACGACGGCGCTCGACGAGGTGGTCACCTTCACCTCCGAGCTCATCCGCATCGACACCACCAACTGCGGCGGCGGCGACTGCCGCGAGCGGCCGGCCGCCGAGTACGTCGCCGAGCGGCTCGCCGACGCCGGGATCGAGCCGGCCCTCCTGGAGCGGACCCCCGGCCGCACCAATGTCGTGGCGCGAATCCCCGGCACCGATCCCTCGGCCGAGGCGCTCCTCGTCCACGGCCATCTGGACGTGGTGCCCGCCGACCCCGCCGAATGGGCCGTGCACCCCTTCTCCGGCGAGGTCCGCGACGGGCTCGTGTGGGGGCGCGGCGCCGTCGACATGAAGAACATGGACGCGATGGTCCTGGCCGTCGTCCGGAACTGGGCCCGGCACGGCATCCGCCCGCGCCGGGACATCGTCCTCGCCTACACCGCCGACGAGGAGGCCAGCGCCGAGGACGGCTCCGGCTTCCTCGCCGACCGGCACGCCGCGCTCTTCGAGGGCTGTACGGAGGGCATCAGCGAGTCCGGGGCGTTCAGCTTCCATCCGCAGCCCGGCACCACCCTCTACCCGATCGCGGCGGGGGAGCGGGGCACCGCCTGGCTCAAGCTCACCGCCCACGGCCGGGCCGGCCACGGCTCCAAGGTGAACACGGCCAACGCCGTCACCCGCCTCGCCACGGCCGTCGCCCGGATCGGCCACCACACCTGGCCGGTCCGCCTCACCACCACGGTCCGCGCGGCCCTCACCGAACTGGCCGCGCTGTACGGCGTCGACGTCGACACGAGCGCCCCCGACCTGGACGTCGACCTCCTGCTCGACAAGCTCGGCCCCGCCGCCGCCCTCGTCGAGCCGACCGTCCGCAACAGCGCCAACCCGACGATGCTCGAAGCCGGTTACAAGGTCAACGTCATCCCGGGCCAGGCCGTCGCCTACATCGACGGGCGGACGCTGCCGGGCGCCGAGGAGGAGTTCGCCGCGACCATGGACGAGCTCACCGGGCCCGACGTGGAGTGGGAGTTCCACCACCGCGAGGTGGCCCTGGAGGCCCCGGTCGACTCGCCGACCTTCGCCAAGCTCCGGGCCGCCGTCGAGCGCTTCGACCCGGCCGGCCACGTCGTGCCGTTCACCATGTCCGGCGGCACCGACGCCAAGCAGTTCTCCCGGCTCGGCATCACCGGCTACGGCTTCTCGCCGCTCCGGCTGCCCCCGGACCTCGACTACGGGGCCCTCTTCCACGGCGTCGACGAGCGCGTCCCCGTGGACGCCCTGCACTTCGGCGTCCGGGTGCTCGACCACTATCTGAAGTCCGCGTAGGCTCGTGACAGGGGGAGACAGGCCCATGACAGGCGGAGACGGCATGCCCACGACCACGGCCGGGTACGGCAGTTGGCCGTCGCCCGTGAGCGCCGCGCTCGCCGCCGCGCGCGACGGGCGACCCGAGTACCTCGGCACCGTCGGCGACGAGCTGTGGTGGACCGCGCCCCGGCCCGAGGAGGGCGGCCGGCGCGCCCTCGTCCGGCGGCGCGCCGACGGCACCGAGGAGGGCCTGCTGCCCGCCCCGTGGAACGTCCGCAGCCGGGTGATCGAGTACGGCGGGCAGCCCTGGGCGGCGGTCGCGCGCCCGGCGGACGGACCGCTCGCCGTGTTCTGCCACTTCCCCGACCAGCGGCTCTACGCGTACGAACCCGATGCCCCCGGCGCGGAGCCGCGGCCGCTCACCCCGGTCTCCGCCGTCGGCGGCGGACTGCGCTGGGTGGACCCGGTGATCCACCCGGAGCGTGGCGAGGTCTGGTGCGTCCTGGAGGAGTTCACCGGCCCCGCGCCGACCGACGTGCGTCGCGTCCTCGCCGCCGTGCCCCTCGACGGCTCGGCCGCCGAGGACCGCACCGCCGTCCGTGAACTCTCCGACGGGCGGCACCGGTTCGTGACCGGACCCAGGCTCTCCCCGGACGGCCGCCGGGCCGCCTGGCTCGCCTGGGACCACCCCCGGATGCCCTGGGACGGCACCGAGGTCCTGCTCGCCGAGGTCACCCCCGACGGCGCCTTCGGCGAGGCCAGGACCGTCGCCGGGGGGACCGCCGAGTCGATCCCGCAGGTCGACTGGGACGCGGCCGGCCGACTGCTGTTCGTCAGCGACCGCACCGGCTGGTGGAACCTCTACCGTGCGGAGGCGACCGCCGACGGCGTCCTCGCCGAACCCGAGGCGCTCTGCCCCCGCGCCGAGGAGTTCGGCGGCCCGCTGTGGAAGATCGGACTGCGCTGGTTCACGCCCCTGGAGAACGGGCTGATCGCCGTCGTCCACGGCCGGGGCACCACCACCCTCGGGATCCTCGACCCCGAGCGCCGCGCCCTCGTCGACGCGGGCGGGGACCGCACCGAATGGGCCTCCACCCTCGCCGCGCACGGCACCCGCGTGGTCGGCGTCGCCGCGGGACCGCACCGCTCCTACGAGCTCGTCGAGCTCGACACCCGCACCGGCCGCAGCCGCGTCGTCGGCGCCGCACACAGCGACGCCGTCGACCCCGCCCACCTCCCCGAGCCCCGGATCCGCACCTTCACCGGCCCCGGCGGCCGGGAGATCCACGCACAGGTCCACCCGCCCCACCACCCCGGCTTCACCGGGCCCGAGGGCGAGCTGCCGCCCTATGTGATCTGGGCGCACGGCGGGCCCACCGGGCACGCCCCGCTCGTCCTCGACCTGGAGATCGCCTACTTCACCTCACGGGGCATCGGCGTCGCCGAGGTCAACTACGGCGGCTCCACCGGCTACGGCCGGGAGTACCGGGAGCGGCTGCGCGAGCAGTGGGGCGTCGTCGACGTCGAGGACTGCGCGGCCGTCGCGGCGGCGCTCGCCGCCGAGGGCACCGCCGACCCGGCCCGGCTCGCCGTGCGCGGCGGCAGCGCGGGCGGCTGGACGACCGCCGCGTCCCTCGTCTCCACCGACGTGTACGCCTGCGGCACGATCATCTACCCCATCCTCGACCTGCGGGGCTGGGCCACCGACGAGACCCACGACTTCGAGTCCCAGTACCTCCACGGACTGATCGGACCGCTCGACGAGGTGCCCGCCCGCTACAAGGAGCGCTCGCCCATCGAGCACGTCGACCGGGTCACGGTCCCGTTCCTGCTGCTCCAGGGCCTCGACGACGTCATCTGCCCGCCCGCGCAGGCCGAGCGCTTCCTCGCCCGCACGGCCGGCCGGGGCGTCCCGCACGCCTACCTCGCCTTCGAGGGGGAGGGGCACGGCTTCCGCAGGGCCGACACCATGATCCGCGCCCTGGAGGCCGAACTCGCCCTGTACGTAAGGACCTTCGGGATCGAACGCCCGGACGTGACGGATCTGGAGTACCGCACGTGACCCCGGTGGACGCCCTGGCCCGGGCCGAGCGGCTCGCGCCCGGGGCACGGGTCGCGGTCGTCGCCCCCAGCGGGCCCATACCCGAGGAGCGGCTCACCGCCGGGCTCGGCATCCTGCGCGGCTGGGGCCTCGAACCGGTCGTCGCCCCGCACGTCCTGGACGCCCACCCCACCCTCGGGTACCTCGCCGGGGCGGACCGGGCGCGGGCCCGCGACCTGACCGAGGCCTGGTGCGACCCCGCCGTCTCCGCCGTGCTCTGCGCGCGCGGCGGCTTCGGGGCCCAGCGCATGGTGGACCTGATGGACTGGACGGCGATCCGGGCGGCCGGGCCCAAGGCGTTCGTCGGCTACAGCGACGTCACCGCCCTGCACGAGGCCTTCGCCGTCCGCGCGGGCTTCGCCACCCTGCACGGGCCGATGGTCGCCGCCGCCACATTCCTCTCGGACGCCACCACCCAGGAGTCGCTGCGGGCCACCCTCTTCGCACCCGAGACCGTCCTGACGCTCGCCCCGAAGACGGCACGGGCCCTGGTGCCGGGCCGCGCCCGGGGCGTGACGCTCGGCGGCTGCGTCAGCCTCCTCGCCGCCGACCTCGGCACCCCGCACGGACGGCCCTCGGCGCGCGGCGGGCTGCTGCTCCTGGAGGACGTGGGGGAGGAGCCGTACCGCCTCGACCGCATCCTCACCCAACTCCTCCGCTCCGGCTGGCTGGACGGGGTCGCGGGCATCGGCCTCGGCTCCTGGGAGGAGTGCGGCCCGTACGAGGAGGTGCGCGCGGTCCTCGCCGACCGGCTCGGCGGCCTCGGCGTGCCGGTCCTGGAGGAGATGGGCTTCGGACACAGCCCGACCGCCCTGACCCTGCCGCTCGGCCTGCCCGCCGTCCTCGACGCGGACACGGGCACGCTCACCCTGGACGCACCGGCCCTGCGCTGAAGGGGCCCCTGTCCGTACGACACCGGTCACCGCGTCGGAGAGCTGCGGGGCGAACCGGTGCGCCAGACCCGCGCCCGCCGCGCCCACGGCCCACGCCGGTGGGATCGCGACCCGCCGCCGGCGACGCCCGGAGGGTTACTGCTCCGCCGTCCTGCGCTGGTGCGCGGCGGCCTCGTCCCGGCTCGTCTCCAGGTGGCGCAGGGCCAGCTTCTCGACGCGCTCCACGTCCCGCGCCTCGATCCCCCGGTACAGCTCCGCGTGCTCCTCGGCGACGACGGTGAAGTCGTCGTGCTGCCCGAGCATCCAGCGCATCCGGCTGCGCAGGGTCGCGTTGAGCTCGCTGAGCAGCGCGTTGTCCGCGAGCTCCGTGACGGTCTCGTGGAAGTCGGCGGCCGCCCGGCGTGCGGCCGGGCCGTCGCCCTTGGCCGCCGCCGCCAGTTCGGCGTCGAGGTCGGCGCGGAGCTTGGTGAGCCCCGCCCGGGTGCGGCGCTGCGCGGCGAGCCGGAAGCCGAGGACCTCCAGGGCGGACCGGACCTCGCCGAGGTCCGCGATGTCGGACGCGCTGAACTCCCGGACCACGGCCCAGGTGCGCGGCCGCGGCGTCACCAGGCCCTCCGCGACCAGGTCCCGCAGGGCGTCGCGGACGGGCAGCCGGCTCACGTCGAGCTCGGCCGCGATCTCCCGCTCCACCAGCCGGCTGCCGGGTGCCCGGGTCCCGTCGATGATCTGATCGCGCAGCGCGCGCGTCACCCGCTCCGATTCGGGTCTGAATTCCTCAGCGCCTGTCATGCCGCCATTCTCCCATCGAGGAGTGGGCGGCGGTCCGCGGACCCGGCTGCCGGGGCGGTCCGCGCCGCCTTCACTGAATCTGCGTCAACAACCTTCGTCCGGTGCGTTGACGTGCCTATGACACGTGTCACAGCATGGGCGCTGCCCGGGTACCTACCAGTCGGTAGGTACCCGGGTCTCTCGGCGTCGTCCTCAGCGTGGAGGTCTCTGTGTCCCGTGCCGTGCCCCGATCCCGCAAGGTCCTCGCGCTCGCGGCCGGTGCGGTCGCGCTCGCCGCGCCCCTCGCCCTCGCCGCGCCCGCCGCCGGCGCGGAGCCCGAAGCTGCCCCGTACACCGTCACCCCGCTCCGGTTCACCGTCGAGGCGGGCGGCCGGAGTTGCACCGTGGACGCCGACCTCTACCGCCCGGCCGGCGTGGACGCCGCGCACCCCGCGCCCGCCGTCCTCGCCACCAACGGCTTCGGCGGCAGCAAGAGCGACGGCTCCACCGCCGCCATCGGCAAGGCCTTCGCCGAACGCGGCTACGTCGGCCTCGTCTACTCCGGCCTCGGCTTCGGCAAGTCCGGCTGCCTGATCTCCCTCGACACCCCGGAGGGCGACGGCCGGGCCGCCGCCCGCCTCGTCGACTTCCTCGCCGGCAGCCGCGCCGCCGACGACGGCACCCGCGCCGACTTCGTCACCCGGGACGGCGCGGACGACCCGCGCGTCGGCATGATCGGCGGCTCTTACGGCGGCGCCGTCCAACTCGCGGCCGCCTCCGTCGATCCCCGTATCGACGCCCTCGTCCCCCTCATCACCTGGAACGACCTCGCGTACGCGCTCGCCCCCAACGCCGCCGACCGGAACACCCCCGGCGTCTTCAAATGGCAGTGGGCCAACGGCTTCTACCTCATCGGCGAGGGCCAGCCCCTGCTCTCCCCGTCGCTCGACCCCAGCCGGATCAACTCCCTCGGCTGTCTGCACTTCGTCACCGACGCCTGCGACACGATCAAGCTGCTCAACTCCGGCCGCTACCCGGCCGCCGCGAGCGAGCGGATGCTCGCCTACGCCCGCAGCGTCTCCCCGGTCTCCTACCTCGACCGGATCACCGCCCCCACCCTGATCGTCCAGGGCCAGTCCGACAGCCTGTTCAACCTCAACGAGGCCCGCGCCACCTACGACCGGCTGCGCGAGCGGGGCATCGACACCCGGATGATCTGGCAGTCCTGGGGCCACAGCGGGGGACAGCGGCCGGGCGAACTCGACCTCGGGAACCCCGAGGGAAGCTACGTGGGGCAGCGCGTCCTCGCCTGGTTCGACCGGTACCTCCGGAAGAACGCCGCCGCGGACACCGGCCCCGCCTTCGCCTGGTACCGCGAGGGGCGGAGCGGCTACGGCACCGCCGACCGGGTCCCGGCGCTCAGCCAGAAGCTGTACCTCTCCGGCGACGGCAAGCTCGTCGACAACCGTACGAAGGTCGCCCGCGGCTCCCGCCTGTACAGCAACTGGCTGGTCCCGACCAGCCATTCGGAGTCCTCGCTCGCCGGCATGATCGGGCTCCCCGACCCCCGCCCGTACGACACCCCCGGCACCTACCTCGGCTGGACCAGCGCCCCGCTCACCGAGCCCGTCGACCTCGTCGGCGCACCGAGGGCGACCCTCCAGGTCGTCTCCCCGGCCACCGAGCGGGTCCAGGAATCGGGGGACGCCGCCGACAAGCTCGTCCTCTTCGCCAAGCTGTACGACGTCGCCCCCGACGGCACGAAGACCCTCGTCAACCGGCTGGTCGCGCCCGTACGCGTCCCCGACGTCACCCGCCCCTTCACGGTCGAGCTGCCGGGCATCGTGCACCGCTACGAGACCGGCCACCGGCTGGAGTTCGTCGTCGCCGCGAGCGACACCGCGTACTCCGGCAACCGCGGCATCAAGCCGGTGACCGTCGTCAGCGCCCCCGAGTCCACGGGGACGCTCTCCCTGCCCCTGGTGGAGGGCAGGGTCCGATAGGAGGTCCTACAGCGCGGCGTACCCCGGGCGGACCACCTCGTCGACGAGCCGCTGCCGCTCCGGCAGCGGCAGGAACGCGGCCTCCAGGGCGGCGACCGTGAACTCCTCGAAGACCTCCGGGCCGTACCCGAAGGCGTCCACCATGTGCTGGAACTCCTCGCTCATGGTGGTGCCGGAGACCAGCCGGTTGTCGGTGTTCAGCGTGATCCGGAAGCCGAGCCGGCGCAGCTCGTCGATCGGGTGCGAGGCGTAGTCCTTCGCGGCGCCCGTCTGCAGGTTGGACGTCGGGCAGACCTCCAGGGCGATGCGGTTGTCCCGGACGTACGAGGCGAGCCGGCCCAGCGTGCCGTCCTCCGCGATGTCGTCCGTGATCCGCACGCCGTGACCGATCCGCTCGGTGCCGCAGACCTGCACGGCCTCGTGGATCGACTCCGCGCCGACGGCCTCGCCGGCGTGGATCGTGTAGTGGCAGTTCTCCCGCTTCAGGTGCTGGAAGGCGGCGAGGTGGCGGGCCGGCGGGTTGCCGATCTCGCCGCCCGCTATGTCGAAGCCGGCCACGCCGTTGTCCCGGTGCGCGACCGTGAGCTCCGCGATCTCCAGGGAGCGGTCGGTGTGCCGCATGCCGGTGAGCAGCGTACGGACGGTGATCCGGCCGCCGGTGCGGCGCTCGCCCTCGCGGAAGCCGTCGTTGACCGCCACGACGACCTCGTCGAGGGTGAGACCGCCCTCCAGGTGCTGCTCGGGTGCGTAACGGATCTCGGCGTAGACGACGCCGTCCGCCGCCAGGTCCTCGGCGCACTCGGCCGCGATGCGCGTGAGCGCCTCGCGCGTCTGCATGACCGCGCAGGTGTGCGCGAAGGTCTCCAGGTAGCGCTCGAGCGAACCGGAGTCGGCGGCGTCCCGGAACCAGACCGCGAGCTCGGCCGGGTCCTCGGTCGGCAGCGCGGTGTAACCGCACTCCCGCGCCAGCTCGACGATGGTCGCGGGACGCAGCCCGCCGTCGAGGTGGTCGTGGAGGACGGCCTTGGGGGCCCGGCGGATCCACTCGGAGACGGTGGCGGCGGCAGGCGTGGCAGGGTTGTCAGACAAGTGCATGGCGGGGAAGTGTACGCCAAGGCCGGGCCCGGTGCTGTGACGGACCTGGCAGGCCCCCCGCGGGCCCCTTCTCCCGGCCTCAGTGCGACTGCAGCACCGGCAGCGCGGGCGTGCCCGTCGGGAGCATGTGCTTGGCCGCCAGGACCGGCGTCTCGCCGACCCGCACCACCTGGGTGACCAGGACCGCCGGGGTGTCCGCCGGGCGGCCCAGCTGCTCCCCGCGCCGCCGCCCGAGCAGCGTCGCCGTGATCCCGCTGTGCGCGCTCAGGGCCGTCTCCCGCGAGGCCGCGACCAGGACCGCGAGCATCGAGACCGCGCCCCCGGCGTCCGCCGCCGCCTCCCGCAGGGCCCGCCCGAACTCCGGGTGCACCCGGTCGAGCAGCTCGTCCGGCGCCGCCCACTCGTGGCTCAGCGCCGCCGCCGCGCCCTCCCCGGTCAGGACGGACTCCCAGAACCGCAGCTCGGCGCGGGCGGGCGCGAGCAGGTGCTGGGTGGTGAAGTCGGTCGGCTCCTCGACGGTCCGCACCAGCGCCCGCACCCGCAGCGGGGCGCCCGCGCCGATCAGCTGCTCCAGCGGCTGGACGTGCTCGAAGCCCCGCCGGGGCGGACGGTCGTTGACGGTGCGGCCCACCCCGCGCCGTACCGTGAGGACGCCGTCCTCCTGGAGCAGCAGCAGGGCCTCGCGCAGGGCCGGCCGGCTGACGCCCAGCTCGGCGGCGAGCTTCGGCTCGGAGGGGAGCGTGGAGCCCGGCGGGTAGGTGCCGTCGTGGACGGCGTCCGCGATCCGCTCGTAGAGCGCCACGACCGGTCGCCGCCGCTGTCCGCTGACCGCCACGGCCCCTCCTCGTCTCGTCCCCGGCCTGCTCTCCGCCGGTCTGCGCACCACGGTAGTCGGCCCACGTTGTCTGACAAGTCACCCGTACGGCTCTCCTCGCCGTCACGGGCGGGCGCCGCGCGTCCCATTCTGGTCCCACGGCTGTGGCCGGGTACGACCGACGGCACGACGGAGGAGAGGGGCCGGGCAATGAGTCCGAAGCACACGCCACGGACAGCGGGCGGGGACACGTCGTCCCGGTTCGCCGGCGCCTTCACCCCGGGCCGGATCGCGATGATCGCGGTCGCGGTCCTCACCCTGGTCTTCATCTTCGAGAACACCCGCGAGGTGAAGATCCGCCTGCTGATCCCCGAGGTCACGATGCCGCTCTACGTGGCCCTGCTCGTGGCCGCGCTCCTCGGCGCCGCCTGCGGCTACTACGTCGCGGCCCGGAGGCGGAAGTGAGGCGGGCCGCCGTCGTCGTCGGCGGCGCGGTCCTCGCCCTCGCGGCCCTCGCCGCCTCCTCGGCGGAGGAGGCGGCGGCACCCGACGACGAGGCCGGGACACGGCCGATGCCCGACTTCCTCGACCGGGGCCTGTGGCGGGTCTTCACCCGTCTGCCCCGCCGCACCCGGCTCGACGTCCACGACGTGAGCGGCCGGGACCGGCGGGTGCTGTGGCCGCCGCGCTGGCAGGTCTGCACCCAGTACCCGGCGGCGGGCACGGGCCTCGACCGGCGCACCACGGTCATGATCGGAGTCGTCCGGAAGGGCGAGACCTGCCCACCCCGCGTCCGCGACGCCCGCCGCTGACGCCCCCGCCGCCGTGTGGGCCCGCGCCTGCTGCCGTGTGGGCAATCGTCCCGCAGGGCGGGACGGGTGGGCACACGGGACGGCGCGCCCAGCGGCGCCTCCGCGTTCCGCGCCTTGGCCCGCACCACGACGACGGCGCCACCAGGGGTGCGGGTTCAGGCTCGGGAGCCTCGGGCGCCGGCAAGGGCGCCGTTCCGTGTGCCCACCCTCCCCCAAGCTCTCGGCTTCGCTCGAGCAGGGGGGACCCCCACGCCCCTTGCGGAACGCATGCCCACAACGAGGGGTGGGCACGGCCCCTTGCGGAACGCCTGCCCACAACGGGGGGCGGGCGCCGCTCCCGCCGCATAGCCTGGCCCCATGGCCGACGATCATGGTTCGTACCTCGCCGCCGGGCCCCGCGTGGGTCTGCGGTCCTTCTCCGTGGCCGATGCCGAGGAGTTCACCGCGCGTGCCCGTGAGAGCCGGGAGCTTCATCACCCCTGGCTCTTCCCGCCGTGCACGCCCGAGGCGTACGCCGCTTACGCCGGCGCCCTGACCGGCGACCCCGCCCGCGTCGGCTTCCTCGTGTGCGAGCGCGGCGAAGCCGGCGGGATCGCCGGCTTCGTCAACATCAACAACATCGTCCGCGGCGCCTTCCGCAGCGGCGCACTCGGCTACGGCGCCTTCGCGCACGCCGCCGGACGCGGACTGCTCACCGAGGCCCTCGGCCTGGTCCTGGCCCACGCCTTCGGGCCCCTGGAACTGCACCGCCTGGAGGCGAACATCCAGCCCGGCAACACCGCCTCCCGCGCCCTCGTCCGCCGCGCCGGCTTCCGCCTGGAGGGCTTCTCGCCCGCGATGCTGCACATCGACGGAGCCTGGCGCGACCACGAACGCTGGGCCATCACGGCCTCCGACTAGCGCTTGCGGTTGATCTTCATCGTGTCGAGGTCCGTCACCGTCGACCGCAGCGCCTTGTACCCGTGGCCCAGCTCCCCGAGCGCCCTCTCCACCCGGTCCTCGGCGATCGCGCCCGCCATCTCGTCGCCGTCCTCGGCGTCCGAGACGACGACCAGGCGGTACGAGAAGGCCTTCAGCGTCCGGTCGTAGGCCAGCGAGCCCTCCTCCGTGAACTGCATCGCCGCCATCCCGTGGTCCTCCACCTCGGCGAGCAGCCGCGCCCGGCTCTCCTCCGACAGACCGTCGAACGTGCCGCGCACGATGACCCGGTAGGTGTGCTGCGTGCCCATTCCTCGTACTCCCTGTGCCCTTGTGTCATGGTTCCGACCGGTCACCCTACGGCCGCGAGCGCCGCCTCCGCCCGGAATATCCGCGCACCGGTGCCGGACGCGGAGAACCGTGGAGAACCCCTGGTCAGGACCGGCTCCGGCGTGTTCCATGGATCAATGACGACCGTACGACGTGCCGTACTGACGCTGCCCGCGGCCCCGTTGGGCCCGGACAACCCTCTCCCCGCACTGCGGGCCCCCGCCGGTGCCGGGGCACACGCGGTCGACGCGCGGACCCTCGCGGAACTCCCGCGCGACATGGCCCGGGGCATCGGACGGGCACCCCTGCGCAGCCTGCTCCCCGCCCCCGTGCGCGACGGCTACGGCCGCGAGCGCACCCCCGCGGACCTCGACACGATCGTGATCGAGAACGACCGGCTCCGGGTGACCGTGCTGCCCGGCCTCGGCGGCCGCGTCCACTCCCTGCACCACAAGCCCACCGGACGCGAACTCCTCTACCGCAACCCCGTCCTCCAGCCCGCCGCCTTCGCCCTCAACGGCGCCTGGTTCTCCGGCGGCGTCGAGTGGAACATCGGGGCCACCGGCCACACCACCCTCTCCTGCTCGCCCCTCCACGCGGCGACCGTCCGCGCCCCCGACGGCGGCCCGATGCTCCGCCTGTGGGAGTGGGAACGGCTGCGCGACCTGCCGTTCCAGGTCGACCTGTGGCTCCCGGAAGGCTCCGACTTCCTCTACGTCGGCGTCCGCGTCCGCAACCCCCACGAGCGGACCGCCCCCGCCTACTGGTGGTCCAACATCGCCGTCCCCGAGGAGCGCCGGGTCCTCGCGCCCGCCGACGCGGCCTGGCACCACGGCTACGACCGCGGCCTGACCCGCCTCCCCGTGCCCGTCACCGAGGACGGCACCGACCGCTCGTACCCGCTGAACGGCGCCCACGCCGCCGACTTCTTCTACGACCTGCCCGAGGAGCAGCGCCGCTGGATCGCCGCCCTCGACGCGGACGGCCGCGGACTCGTCCAGACATCCACCGACGCGCTGCGCGGCCGCAAGCTCTTCCTGTGGGGCACCGAGCGCGGCGGCAGGCGCTGGCAGGAGTGGCTGACCGAACCCGGCACCCCCGGCTACGCCGAGATCCAGGCCGGACTCGCCCGCACCCAGCTGGAGCACCTGGAGCTCGCGGGCGGAGCGGAGTTCAGCTGGCTGGAGGCGTACGGACCCCTCGCCGCCGACCCCGCCACGGCGCTCGGCGACGACTGGGCCGCCGCCTGCGCGGACGTCGAACACCGGCTGGAGGCGGCGCTGCCCCGCGCCGCCGTCGACGCCGCGTACACCGCCTGGCGCGAGGAGGCGGCCGACGCCGAGCCGGAGACCGTCCTCGCGGCCGGCTCGGGCTGGGGAGCGCTCGAAGTCCTGCGCGGGGGACACGCGTTGCCCGGTACGCCCTTCCCCGAGTCGACGCTGGGCCCGGACCAGGAACCCTGGCGGGAACTCCTGCGCACCGGCGTCCTGCCTCCCCCGGCGAAGGGCGCGGGACCGGGCGCGCCGCTGGTCGCCGCGCCCTGGCGGGACATGCTGGAGACCGCCCCGGCCGACCCGTCCACCGAGTACCACCTCGGGATCGCCCAGTGGCACGCCGGGGACCGCGCCCAGGCGGTACGGAGCTGGGAGCGCGGACTGCGCGGGGCGGAGGTGCGCTGGCCGCTGCTGTACTGCCTGGCCGTCGCCGACCGGGAGGACGGTCACCCGGAGCGGGCCGCCGAGCGGTTCGCGGAGGCCTTCGCCGACCACGAGGACCGGGACGGCGGCGAGGCCGTGGCCGTGGCGCTGGGCCGGGAGGGCGTGGCGGCGCTGCTCGCCGCGGGCCGGGCCGCCCGGGCCCGGGAGCTGTGGGCGCGTCTTCCGGACGGGGTCCGGGGGAGGGGCGCGTTCCGTCTCCTGGAGGTCCGGATCCTGCTCGCCGAGGGCCGGCCGGGCGAGGCCCGCGCGGTCTTCGACGAGGGCTTCGAGGTCGCGGACCTGCGCGAGGGCGCGGAGATCCTCGGCGAGGTCTGGGCGGAGCTCACCGACGAACCGCTGCCGGACGCCTACGAGTTCCGGATGCGCCCGAGCTGATGCGCGGGTGCGGGCCCGCCCGGAACGCCGGCCGGGCCCCAAGCGCTCCGGGTCAGGACACCCGGCACAGGATCTCGCCGTGCGGGACCATGAACCAGGCGTCCTCCTGCTTGCCCCACTCCCGCCAGGCCTCCGCGATCGACGCCAGTTCGCCGGCGGTCGCGTGCCCGCCCTCGACGGCCTGGTCGGCGTAGCCGGAGGCGGTCGTACGGTCCGCCCACATGCCGCTCCACCAGTCCCGCTCCTCCGGGGTGGCGAAGCACCAGGTGCCGGCCGTCGTCGTGACGTCGGTGAAGCCGGCCTGCCGGGCCCAGGAGAGCAGCCGCCGTCCCGCGTCCGGTTCGCCGCCGTTGGCGCGGGCGACCCGGTGGTACAGGTCCAGCCATCCGTCCAGCGCGGGCCGCTCGGGGAACCAGGCGAAGGCCCCGTAGTCGCTGTCGCGGGCCGCGACGACCCCGCCGGGCCGGCACACGCGCCGCATCTCGCGCAGCGCCTGGACGGGGTCGCCGACGTGCTGCAGCACCTGATGGGCGTGGACGACGTCGAAGGAGTCGTCGGGGAAGTCCAGTGCGTGGACGTCGGCGACCGCGAACTCGACGTTCTCCAGGCCGCGTTCGGCCGCGACGGCGCGGGCCTTGGCCAGCACGTCCTCGGCCGCGTCGACCGCGGTCACCCGGCCCGGCGCGACCAGCGCGGCCAGATCGGCGGTGATGGTGCCGGGCCCGCAGCCCACGTCCAGGACGTCCAGGCCTGCGTGCAGTTCGGGCAGCAGGTAGGCGGCGGAGTTGGCGGCGGTCCGCCAGCTGTGCGAGCGCAGGACCGACTCGTGGTGGCCGTGCGTGTAGACGGCGGTCTCATGGGCCGCGGGCTGCGCGGAGGCGTGCGTCATCGAAGCGACTCCCTCGGTGTGGGTGCGTGCCTCCACCGTACGCACGTCGGCCGAATGATGAGATCCATGTCTTGGGATGTGGACACTCGGTCACTTCAACAGGTCGCGCCGGTACCGGAGTTCCTCTAGCACCCTCCCGCCCGTCTCCTCCCGCACCGTCGTCCCGTCCGGCCGCCACCCCGCGGCCTCGTAGAACCTCCGCGCCCGCGCGTTGTCCGCGAAAACCCACAGCGCCGCCGCCTGGAACCCGGCCGCGGTGAGCGCCTTGGTGGACGCGGCGAGGAGCGCCCGGCCGACGCCCGTGCCCCACACCTCCGGCAGGGCGTACAGCGCCGCGAGCTCGGCCGTGGTCTCGGCCGCGAACTCCCCGTCCGGCCAGGCCCGGAAGCAGGAGAACCCGACGAGCCGCCCGTCGTTCGCCGCCACGAGCACCGTGGGCCGGTCGGGGGCCGTGAGACGGGCACGCCAGGTGGCGGCGCGCTCGTCGACGTCCAGGGCGTCGAGGTACGGGTCGGGGACGAGGTCGCGGTAGGCGGCCTGCCAGGACAGGACGTGAACGGCGGCGAGTGCGGCCGCGTCCTCGGGCAACGCTTCACGTATCGGCATGCGCCATTCTGTCCCCGCGCGCGCCCCGGCCGCCTCCGCATTCCCGCGGCCCCGGTGCCTCGGCGTCGTCGACCGGACGAACGGCCTCCGGCGCCTCGGCCCTCGCCCTGACGGAAGGGCCCCGGTGCCTCGGCCGTCGCCCCCGATGATCGGGCCCCCGTGCCTCGGCCCTCGCCCTGACGGACGGCCCCCGGCGCCCCGGCCGTCGACCTGACGAACCCTCGTGTGACAGCCCCGTGAACGGACCGTCCCGGACGCCCCCGCGCCCCTAGGGTGGGCCCGCCGCCGCCCGGCGGTCCGTCTCTCCCACGTGCCGAGGAGTCCCGTGCCGCACTCGCCCGCGCCCGCCCGCCGCTCCCTCCTGAAGCTGCTCGCAGCGGGTCCGGCGGTGTCCGCCCTCGGCGGGCTCGCCACCGCCGCCCCCGCGTACGCCGATCCCTTGAACGTCGGGGCGGGCTCCGCGCCCGGCATCGTCAAAGCCCTCCCGCCGGAGTACTTCACGGTCCGCGGCACCAACGCCGAGGCGCGCTTCGACAACCTCGCCGACACCGGCCTCCTCACCCCCGCCGACCGGTTCTTCGTCCGCAACCACACCTCCACCCCCGTCCTCGACGCCTCCGACTGGCGGCTGACCCTCTGGGGTGACGGACTCCACGGCCGCACCCCCGTCACCTTCACCTACGGGCAGCTGCGCGACCTGCCCTCCGTCACCCGGACGGCCCTGATCGAATGCGCCGGGAACGGCCGCAGCCTCTACGCCACCCAGCAGGGCGAGCCGGTCACCGGCACCCCCTGGACCCTCGGCGCCGTCGGGGCCGCCCGCTGGCGCGGGGTCCGCCTCGCCGACGTGCTCCGCAGCGCCGGGATCGCCCACGACGCCGTCGACGTCCAGCCGCGCGGCCTGGACGACCCGTACGTCTCCGGCGGCGTCGACCACGGCCGGGTCCGCCGCCCGCTGCCGGTCGCCAAGGCCCTCGACGACGTGATCCTCGCGTACGAGATGAACGGCGAGCCCCTCCCGTACGACCACGGCCACCCCGTCCGGCTCGTCGTGCCCTCCTGGGTCGGCATCGCCTCCATCAAGTGGCTCGGCGACATCGAGGTCTCCACCAAGCCGCTGACCTCGCCCTGGTCCACCTCCTGGTACCGCCTCTTCGGCGACGCCCACCCCGCCGGCGGCAGCGCGCCGATCACCCGCCAGACCCTCAAGTCCGCCTACCAGCTGCCCTTCGGCGCCACCCTGGAGGCCGGCCGTCTCCACCGGCTCACCGGCCGCGCCTGGTCCGCCCTCGCGCCCGTGCGGACCGTGGAGGTCTCCACCGACGGCGGCGCCCACTGGCGGCACGCCCACCTCCACGACACCCCGCGCCGCGACGGCTGGGTCCGCTGGAGCGTGCCGTGGCGCCCGCACACCACCGGGCCGGCCACGCTGCTCTCCCGCACCACCGACGCCGCCGGCAACACCCAGCCCGAGCGGGCCGTCCACAACACCCAGGGGTACCTCTTCAACGCGGTCGTGCGTCACCCGGTCACCGTCGTCTGAAGGGGCGGAAACGCCCGAACCTTCGTATAAAGGGCACGGGGGTGCCTGCCCGGCGCCCCCGTGCGCTCAGGAGGTACGGGACATGCGGCAGACGGCTCCGGAAGGCCGCGGCCCGGTGCGCTACGGACCACCCGCACCCGACACCGGCCTCCCGGTGCTGCCCGGACTCGCCGGGCTCCTCGCCGCGGCCGCCGGACGCGCCGCCCCCGAGCCTCCCGGCGGCGGACCCGTCCTGCGCGAGGCCGCCGCCGGCTACTGGTGGCGCCGCGGCCTGCGCACCCACCCCGAGGACGTCGTCGCCGCCCCCGGCGCCCCCGCCCTCCTGCTCGCCCTGATCGCCGCCCACGGCGGCGACCTCCTGCTGCCCCGCCCCTGCCCCGCCTGGTGGACCCCGCAGGCCCGCCTCCTCGGCCGCCCCGCCTACCACGTGCCGACGCCCGCCGAGGCCGGCGGCGTCCCCGACCCGTACGCCCTCCTGGAGACCGTCCGGCGGATCCGAGCCGAGGGCGGCGACCCCCGGGTCCTGCTGATCTCCGTCGCCGACGACCCCACCGCGACCGTCGCCCCGCCGGAACTCGTCCGCGAGGCCTGCGAGGCCGCGGTCGCCGAGGGCCTCCACGTCATCAGCGACGAGACCTGGCGCGACACCCTCCACCACCACGACACCGTGCTGCTCAGCCCCGCCGAGATGTGCCCCGACGACGTCACCGTCCTCACCGACCTCGGCGGCGCCCTCACCCCCGCCGCCTGGCCCTGCGCCGTCGCCCGCTTCCCGCCCACGGACCCGTCCCGCGCCGACCGCTGGACCGACCCCCGGGCCCGTGTCCTCGACGTGCTCACCGCCCTCGGCGCCCTCGTCCCCGGGCCCGTCGCCCCCGCCGTGGCCCACGCCCTCGACGAACCCGAGGACGTCACCGTACGGGCCCGGCGCGCCGCCACCGTCCACGGACTGCTCGCGACGGCCGCGTACCGCGCCGTCCTCGACGCGGGAGCCCTCGCCCGGCCCCCGCAGGCCGGCCGCCACCTCTACGCCGACCTCGGCCCGCTGCGTGCCGGGCTCGCCGCCCGGGGCGTCACGGACTCCCTGGAGCTGGAGAGCCACCTCACCGAGCGGCTCGGCGCCCCGGCGACCGGCGGCCACCGCTTCGGCGACGAACTCGGCGCGCTGCGCGTCAGGTTCGGCACCGGCATGTTCCTCGGCGCGGGCGAGGAGGAGCGCGCCGAAACCCTCGGAGCCGCCGAGCCGGTGGAACTTCCCCATGTGGCACGGGCGTTGGAGGAGTTCGGGGGAGCCCTGGAGGAACTCCGATGAGAGCGAGGACGCACGCGTTCCCCCGCCGGCGTCCCACGACCCCGCCACCCAGCGCCGAGCACGAGCGGAACGGAGCCCGCAGATGACCGAACGGACGGCACCCCCCGCCCGGGCCGGACAGGCCCCGTACCCCGGCCGGGTCGCGCCCCCGGCCCCCGCCCCCGCGCCCCTCCTCCAGCCCCTCGGACGGCTGCGCCAGGACTGGCCCCGCACCTTCGCCGACCGGCTCACCGCACCCCTGCCCGGCGTCCGGGCCCTGGCCCGCCTCGCCCGCGAAGGAGCCGTACGCCCCCGCGCCGAGGGCCTCCGCGACATCCCCCTGCTGCCCTTCGAGCCCGGCCCGCTGCCGCCCGCGGGACCCGACACCCTCGCCGTCACCTGGGCCGGGCACGCCAGCTGGATCCTGCGCGTCGGCGGACTCACCGTCCTCACCGACCCCGTCTGGTCCCGCCGCATCTTCGGCACACCGGCCCGGCTCACCCCCGTCGGGGTCCGCTGGGCGGACCTGCCGCCCGTCGACGCCGTCGTCATCAGCCACAACCACTTCGACCACCTCGACGGCCCCACCCTCAAGCGGCTGCCCCGGCACACCCCGGTCTTCGTCCCGGCCGGACTCGGCCGCTGGTTCACCCGCCGCCGGTTCAGCCGCGTCACCGAGCTCGACTGGTGGGAGGCCGCCGAACTCGACGGCGTCCGCTTCGACTTCGTCCCCGCCCACCACTGGTCCAAGCGCACCCTCCTGGACACCTGCCGCTCCCTGTGGGGCGGCTGGGTGCTCACCGACCGGGCCGGGCGCCGCGTCCACTTCGCCGGGGACACCGGATACGGCCACTGGTTCACCGAGATCGGCCGCCGCTACCCCGGCATCGACCTGGCGCTCCTCCCGATCGGCGCGTACGACCCGCGCTGGTGGCTCAGCGACGTCCACACCGACCCCGAGGAGGCGGTCCGCGCCCACCAGGACCTCGGCGCGCGGCGGATGGCGCCCATGCACTGGGCCACCTTCGTGCTCTCCTCCGAGCCGGTCCTCGAACCCCTCACCCGGGTCAGGGCCGCCTGGGAGAAGGCCGGCCTGCCCCGCGAGGACCTGTGGGACCTGCCGGTCGGCGCCTCACGGGTGCTCGTGCCCTGACGGCGCCTCCCGGGGTGTCCGGCGGAGCCGCCGCCACAGCGCCGGGACCGCGCTGATCAGCACCGTCAGGCCCACCGCCGCGACCACGCCCTGCCAGGGCTCCGGGAACAGCGAGCCGCCCAGGATCCCGATCAGCTGGTACGTCGCCGCCCACGCCAGGCACGCCGCCGCGTCCCCCCGGACGAAGCGGCGCAGCGGCATCTCCGAGAGCAGGCACGCCAGCATCACCGGGATCCGCCCCGCCGGCACGAGCCGGGACAGCACGAGCACCGACACCTGGTGCGTGTCGAGCCGTTCCTGCGCGTGCGCGAGCCGGTCCGGCGTCACCCGGGACCGCAGCGCGGCCAGCCACCGCGAGCCGTTGCGGGAACGGACCCCGCGCTGCCCGAGCCAGTAGAGGGCCGTGTCACCGAGCAGCGCGGCGGCCGCCGCCACCAGGAAGACGAAGAGGAGCGAGAACGGCGAGGACTGGTGGAAGGCGACCACCGCCGCCGAACTGACGATCGCGCCCGTCGGCACGACCGGCACCAGCGCGCCGAGCGCCACGAGCAGGAACAGCGAGGGATAGCCGACCGCCTGCTGCGTCGACTCGGGCGGCAGCTCGCGCACCGCCGTGACCATGCCGGTGAGACCACCGATCACCGGGCGACCTCCCGCGGTCCTTCCGTCACGGCGCGACCCCGGGCCGCGAGTCCTCCAGTCACCGCGCGACCCCGGGCCGCAAGTCCTTCCGCCACCGCGCGACCCCGGGCCGCAAGTCCTTCCGTCACCCCGCGCCCCCGGGCCGCAAGTCCCTCCGTCACCGCGCGACCTCCGGTCGCACCCGGTCGCCGTGGCCGAGGAGGTGGACCGCCACCTTCGGTGCGAGCCGGGCCGCGTGCCGGACGAACTCGTCGCCCGGCGCGTGGAACTCGTGCGGCCGCACCCCGTCGAGCCCGATCGGCCAGTACGTGCCGTAGTGCACCGGCACCGCCGCCGCCGGCGAGAGCGCGGCGAGCGCCTCGGCCGCGCGCCCCGCGTCGAGATGACCGTGCCCGAGGTACGGTCCCCAGCCGCCGACCGGCAGCAGGGCCACGTCCACCGGGCCCACCGCGTCCGCCATGCCGTCGAAGAGACCGGTGTCCCCGGCGAAGTACGTCCGCGCCTCGCCCTCCACGACGTACCCGAGCGCGGGGGAGCGGTGCGGCCCGACCGGCAGCCGCCGCCCGTCGTGGAGTGCCGGGACGGCCCGTACCGTCACGCCCTCCACCGTCACCGCGTCGCCCGGCTCCACCTCGGTCAGCCGCAGCCCGTGCCGGTCGAGCCTGCGCAGCCCCGGTACGGCGGCGGGCGCGCCGCGCGGCACGAGGACCCGGGTCCCCGGCGGGAGCTGCGCGAGGGAGGGGAGGTGGAGGTGGTCGGCGTGCAGGTGCGAGACGAGGACGGCCTCGGCCCGGGTTGCCTCGGGCGGAGGCAGGGCGCCGCGCCGCCGGCGCAGATGGGCGAGCCGCCGCGCGAACAGCGGATCGGTGAGGAAGCGGACCCCGGAGTCCTCGACCGTGCAGGTCGCGTGACCCCACCAGGTGACCTCCACCGGCATGCCGCCCTTCTGCTCCGCGTCGTCCGTGCTCGTTCCGTAACGAGAGTAAATGTCCGGAGCATGCTCCGGAGGATGTTCGGGCATCACCTTCCGGCAGTAGGGTCGGCCCATGGACGACGTTCGGGTGGCGGCGATCGCCAGCCTCACCCCGCTCGAAGAGCTGGACAGCGACCCCTTCCTTGTCGACACGCGCGGCCAGCACGCGGTGTGCGCCCGCTGGGCGGACGACAAGGGGTACGTGCTCGCCCGCCAGCTGTTCTGTTACGGAATCCGCCCGGACCACGCGGAGCTCTGGGCCGACGTGGAGGCCGGGACGGTGGATCTCTTCGTGGCGCCCAGCGAGCGGGTCCTCGCCCGCGCGCTGACCTCCGTGCCCGGCTTCCGCGCCGAGTGCGAGCGCCGGGGGGTGCGGGTGGAGACCGTCGGACTTGACGAACCCCCGTACGACACGGCGGCGAAGGCGGGGGTGCACCGGCGGCTGTCGATGCCCACCGCCGGATACGACGGTTCCTGAACCCCCTTCCTCACCACCGGCTCCCGGCCCCCGCCCTTCCCGCCCGATCGCGGCCGTTGTGCCACGCTTGAGGCAGGAAACGGGCGAAAGGTGAAGCGGGCGTGGGTGACGGGCGATGGGGTGGCGCCGACCGCTGGCGGTCCGCGGGCAGAGCGGTGGGGCGGATGGTCGCGGTGTGGGCGGTGTCCACGCTCACGATGCTCGTCCTCGCCGGGCTGCTCCCCGACTTCGAGCTCCAGTCCGCCGACGGCGACAGCTTCACGCGAACCGCCCTCACCGCCGCCACGGCCGCGGGCGCCTTCGGTCTGCTCGGCGCGCTCGTCTGGCCGGTGATCGTGCGGGCCCTGCTGCTCGTCCCGGCGCTCGTCCTCGGCCTGCTCGTCTTCTTCCTCAACGGCTCGCTGCTGCTCGTGGCGCTCTGGCTGATCCCCGACGGGCGCGGCGCCGCCGACCCCGAGACCGCCGTCGTGGTCGCCGCCGTCATGTCCGCCGTCGCCTCCGGTACCTCCACGGCCCTCGCCGTCCGCGACGACGACGCCTACCGGCGCCGGCTCTACCGGCTCACCGGCCGCACCCGCCCCCGCGACCCCGTCGACCTGGCGGGGGCCGTGCCCGGCACGGTCTTCCTGCAGCTCGACGGCGTCGGCCACCACGTGCTGCGCGGCGCCGTCGCCGACGGTCTCATGCCGACCGTCGCCGGCTGGCTGGACGCCGGCCACCGGCTCACTCCCTGGCGCACCGACTGGTCCAGCCAGACCGGCGCCAGCCAACTCGGCATCCTGCACGGTTCCAACGAGGACGTGCCCGCCTTCCGCTGGTACGAGAAGGACACCGGCCGCCTCATGGTGTCCAACCGCCCGGCGAGCGCGGTCGAGCTCCAGCGGCGGGCCGTGCGCCGCACCGGGGACGCCGGTCTGCTCACCGTCGACGGCGCCTCCCGCGGCAACCTGTTCAGCGGCGGCGCCGACCAGCTCGCCCTCGTCCTGTCGATGGCCGCCCGCCGGGGCCGCCGCAACCGCTCCCGGGCCGGCTACTTCGCGTACTTCTCCGACCCGGCCAACGCCGTCCGCACCGCCGGATCGCTGGTCGCCGAGTGCGCCCGGGAGATGTACCAGTCGACGCGGGCGCGGCTGCGCCGGGAGACCCCGAGGGTCTCGCGCGGCGGCACGTACCCCTTCGTCCGGGCCTTCGCGACGGTCGTCGAGCGGGACGTGGTGGTCTCCGCCGTGATGGGGGACATGCTGGCCGGCCGGACCGCGGTCTACGCCGACCTCGTCGCGTACGACGAGGTGGCGCACCACTCGGGACCGCACGGCCGCGACACCGACCAGGTCCTGAAGCGCCTCGACCGGGCGATCGCGCTCATCGCGACCGTCGCCGAGCACGCCCCGCGCCCGTACCGGATCGTGCTCCTCTCCGACCACGGGCAGTCCCCGGGCGAGACCTTCGCGTCGGCGTACGGTCTGACGCTGAAGGAGCTCGTACGGGCGGGGTGCGGGCTCCCGGTGCCGCGCCGCGCACGGCGGACCCGATGGGGGCACCCGCGGACGGAGTCCGGGGGAGCTTCCGAGGCGCGCGACGCGGCCAGGGACGCGCTGCGCAGCGCCCTGCACCGGCCGGTGGACGAGAAGGACGAGACGGCGCGGGAGCTGCCCGCGCGGCTCTCCGAGCCGGTGGTCCTCGCCTCGGGGAACCTCGGTCTCGTCTCCTTCCCCGATGTGCCGCACCGGATGACCCGGGAGGAGATCGACCGCCGCCATCCGGCACTGCTGCGGACCCTGGCGCACCATCCGGGCGTCGGTTTCGTGCTGGTGGCGAGCGCCGAGCACGGTTCGGTGGTGCTCGCCCGCGACGGGGTGGAGGTGCCGGTCGCCGAGCTCGCGGACGACGGGCCGCTCGCCGTCTTCGGGCGGGGCGCGGCGCGGGCGGTGCGGCGCACGGACGGTTTCCCGCACGTCGCGGACATCATGGTCAACTCCCTGTACGACCCGGCGACGGGCACCGTGCACGCCTTCGAGGAGCAGATCGGCTCGCACGGCGGTCTCGGCGGTGAGCAGTCGCACGCCTTCCTGCTCTCGCCGCCGGACCTCTCGCCGCCGGTGGGGGAGGGGGAGGAGCTGGTGGGGGCGGAGCAGGTGCACCGGGTGCTGCGGCGCTGGCTGCGCGAGTCGTCGGGGCCGCAGGTGCCGCTGGGGCCTCTGGAGATTTCCTCGTCCACGGGCGCATCGGAATCAGTTCTTCCGGTTGACGACCCGGTCGCGCAGGACAAAAACCGCTGATTTGGACGCCTGTTCGCCCTTACCGGACGATGGTCCGGATTTGCACGACGGAAGGCGCACCACCCCATGAGCACGGCCACCACAACTCCACAGCGGGACACGGCACAGCAGGAGGGCACCCCGGACGAGGAGGGCACCCCGCACGCCCGCCGGTTCGGACTGCCCATCGCGACCGCCCTGGTCATGGGCAACATCATCGGCGGCGGCATCTTCCTGCTGCCGGCCTCCGTCGCCCCGTACGGCACCATCAGCCTCGTCGCCTTCGGCGTCCTCACCCTCGGCGCGATCGCCCTCGCCCTCGTCTTCGGCCGGCTCGCCCACCGCCTGCCGCAGACGGGCGGACCCTATGTGTACGCCCGCGCCGCCTTCGGCGACTTCGCCGGCTTCCTCGCCGCCTGGTCGTACTGGATCACCGCCTGGGTCTCCAACGCCGCCCTCGCCGTCGCCGCCGTCGGCTACCTCGACGTCCTCGTGCCCGTCCACACGTCCACGCCCGCCACCATCGCCGCCGCCCTGGCCTTCCAGTGGCTGCCCGCGCTCGCCAACCTGGCCGGCACCCGCTACGTCGGCGCCGTGCAGCTGGTCGCGACCGTGCTCAAGTTCGTCCCGCTGATCCTGGTCGCCGTCGGCGGCCTGTTCTTCTTCGACAGCGCCAACCTCGGGCCCTTCCACCCGAGCGGGGGCAGCGCGCTCGGCGCGGTCTCCGCCTCCGCCGCGATCCTGCTCTTCAGCTACCTCGGCGTCGAGTCCGCCGCCGTCAGCGCCGGCGAGGTCCGCGACCCCCGCCGCAACGTCGGCCGCGCCACCGTCCTCGGCACCCTCGGCGCCGCCGCCGTCTACCTGCTCGGCACCCTCGCCGTCTTCGGCACCGTCGCCCACGACAAGCTCGTCGACTCCACCGCGCCCTTCTCCGACGCCGTGAACGCCATGTTCGGCGGCTCCTGGGGCGGCGCCGCCGTCGCCTGCATGGCCATGGTCTCCATGCTCGGCGCCCTCAACGGCTGGACCCTGCTCAGCGCCCAGGCCCCCTACGCGGCCGCCCGCGACGGACTCTTCCCGAAGGTCTTCACCGTCAAGCGGCGCGGCGTGCCGACCGTCGGCGTCCTCGTCACCGTCGTCCTCGCCTCGCTCCTGACGGTCTACAACTACACCGCCGGCACGAAGGGGGTCTTCGAGATCCTCGTCCTCGTCACCACCTTCACCGCCACCGTCCCCTACCTGCTGTCCACCGCCGCCCAGATCTACTTCCTGCTCTCCGGGCAGTCCGAGAAGGTGTCCCGGGCCCGGCTCGCCCGCGACGGCGTCCTCGCCCTCGCCGCCTTCGGCTTCTCCCTCTGGCTCGTCGCCGGCTCCGGCTACGCCGCCGTCTACCAAGGCGTCCTGTTCCTCTTCGCCGGCGTGCTCGTGTACGCGTGGATGGCCGCCCGCAAGCAGCGCGCCACGGCCTGACGGCCAGGGCGGTGAAATCCGGGGCCCGCGCGTAGGCCGCCCGGGCGGATCTCGGACCGCGGGCGCCGCACTCCTCGCACGGCGGGGCAGTACGGATCTCCGTGAGCCCCGACCGCCAGACGCCCGCCGCGCCCGCCACCCCGGCGGGGCGCCGGGCGCGCCCGGACCGGGGCCGGCACCGGTGGATCGCGCTCCTCCTCGTCCTCGCCGCGCTGCTCGGCACCGGGGCGGCCGCCGCGCTCCCCGTCGCCGAGACGCGCGCCGCGGCCGCCGCCCCGGCCTCCGACCCGGGCGGCGAGACCCACGACCAGGCCGCCACCGAGGCCGGACTGCCCGGCCGGAGCCGACGGGCCGGCACGGGCCTGCGCCCCGCCGTGCCCGGGCCCCGGCCGCACGGCCCACGCCGGGCCCGTGCCTCCGCCCCCGTACCCGCCCCGCGCGGCGACGACGCGCTCCGGTGCGTGGTGATGCGCTGCTGAGAGGCCCCGCCTCCCCGCAGTCCCCCATCACCCCCGTACCACGAGGAGCCCCGTCATGCCCGTCGACCCGTACGCCGTCCTCCAGGCGCTGCTGCGCGCCGAGGCCGCCCGCGCCCGGCGCACCGAACGCACCGCCCCCGAGCCCGGCACCCCGGCACCCGCGCCGACGCCCGAGCCGCCCGCCCACCGGAAGGACGGCCTCCGCCGGGAACGCCCTCTGGGCTGAACCTCGCACCGGCCTCCCGGAGCCCCCTCCGGGAGGCCGACGGACCTCAGGTCAGCACCGTGAAGGCATGGGCCGTCAACGCCCGTTCGAGCCGGACGCGCAGCCGCAGCGCCGTCTCCTCGAGACGGTCCTCCTCGTCCACCGGCAGCGAGAACCCCACCGCCGAGTGGACCCCGCCGACCGTGATCGGCACGGCCCCGCACACCGTGCCGAGCATGTACTCCTCCCGCTCGACCACGGGCACGCCCCGGCGCAGCCCGGCCAGCCTGCGCATGAGCGCCTCCTCGTCCGGGACCGTCCGCGGCGTCAGCCGGCTCACCGGCCGCCGCGCCAGATACGCCCGGCGGGCCTCCGGGTCCAGCTGGGCGAGGAGACACTGCCCCAGCGCGTGGGCGTGCGCGGTGGCGCGGAACTCCGCCCACTCCTCGGGAACCGGACGCCCCGGGACCTCCACACCCATGACGACCTCGACCTCGCCGTCGTCCATGGCCGCGTAGTACACGGGCGCGTCGAGCTCCTCGCCCAGCATCCGCAGCCAGTCCGGCAGCCGGGCGCCGTGTCCGCGCTCCTGCCCGGCGAGCCGCGGCGCGGCGGGCCCGAGCCGGAACGCCCCGCGCTCATGGCGCAGATGGCCGTCGTGGACGAGGGTGCGCAGCAGGTGGTACGTGGTGGCCAGGGGCAGCCCGGCCATCCGCGAGAGGCGCTTGGCGGTGAGTTCGCCGTGCTGGGCGACGAGTTCGAGCAGAGCCAGCGCTCGACGGACGGAACCTATGAGAGTGGGGCTGGTGGGGGCCATGGGGCCAGTGTGACGAGCTAGATGCGCCCGCGCGCCCTTCTTCTGGATCTTGTACGTTCACCCGGCTCCGTACCTGGCGAACCGTCACGATCCTCCAGCCCGAGCCTGTGACCTGCACTGAGACCCGGGCAGGGCGATCCGGCCCTCCCCGCTCCAGCCCTCCCCGCTCCGGCAGGCCGCGCCCGCCTCAGGCCGCCTGATCCTCGGGCGACCGGTTCGGGCCCCGCCTCGTGTGCAGGCTCACCAGGACCGTCGCCGTCGCCGCAAGCACCACGAGGGCCACCAGGGCCGGGACCAGGCCCACCAGCGGGCCCGCCGCCAGGCAGCACACCCCGCCCACGGCCAGGGCGGTCGGCCGCCGGCCCGAGGTGCGCAGCACGATCGCGGCGGCGCCAAGGAGATAGACGCCGACGCCCCCGGTCAGCGACCAGGCCACGACGCCGTGCAGCGGCTCGGCCAGGTCGTAGTGCGCGGTGTCGGCGACCTGCTGGAGCACCTTCTTCATCCCGAGCGCGCAGAGCACGACCCCCGCCACCAGCGGCAGGTGCAGGAAGGTGTAGACGTCCCGCGCGAAGCGGGTGCGCTCGTCGCCGTCGAGCGAGGTGAGACGGTGCTCGGCGGCCTCGCCGAGCTGCCGGAAGTACAGCCGCCACAGCCCCGCCGAGAGCAGCAGCCCCGCGGCCGAGGCGCCGAGCACCGCGTACGAGAGCGGGAAGCCGGAGACGCCGACGCCCATCGCCACGATGGACTCGCCCAGGGCGATGATCACGATCAGACCGTGCCGCTCGGCGAAGTGCCCGGGGGAGTTGACCCGCCAGCCGGAGGAACCGGTGATGTAGATCCCGCCGTAGTCGACGGCCACCGCCCCCAGCCACCACAGGAGCTGGACCCGCCCGTCGTACGCGCAGCCGATGAGCAGCAGCACCAGCGGCGGCAGCACGGACGCCATGGCCGTACGCCGCAGGGTGGCCCGCAGCGCGGCGTCCCCCGGGCTGGAGAGCCAGTACGAGGTCAGGTGCAGGGTGCGCACCGCGCCGTAGCAGAGCACGAACACCAACGGCTCCGACAGCCCGCCCGGCGTGTCCGTGAAGACCCTGGGCACGGCGAGGGACACGATCAGGACGACGGCCATCACGGTGACGAGGACGCCGAACAGGGCGCCGGAATCGGCCCGTACGACATTGCCCAGCCAGGCGAAGGCGCACCAGCACCACCAAAGCAGCGCGAGCACGACCATCGCGCCCACCATCCGCACCGGCGAGGGCGCGGCCGCCATCAGAGCGGTGACCTGCGTGATCGCGTACACGAACACCAGGTCGAAGAAGAGCTCCGCGGGCGTCACCTTGTGATCGTCCCCGGTGGCCACCATGGCCCGTTCCCTGTTCCACGCCATCGGCGTTCTCCCCCCTCCGGGGCACCGGTTCCGGCCACCCCGGCGCGAAGACTACTCACCCCGGGGGAGCGACGGCACGGCCGCCCACGGACCGGCATTACCCGGCAGGTAATCGACCCCCTCCGCGCCGCCCGGCATGCTCATGGACACCGGAACCCGGGCGGCGCACTCCGCTCGGGCTCCGGGCCCACCACCCGCACGAACGTCCCCCCTCTGGAGGGTGATCCGCCATGTCCCAGACCCTGCTCGCCGGCCTCGCCCGCACCACCCGCCCCCAGTCCGCGGTGCGCCGCTTCCTCGCCCTCGACGCCGTCGTCACCGGGGCCAACGGGATCGCCTACCTCGCCGCCTCCGGCCCGCTCGGCGACCTCCTCGGCGTCGACGCGGGACTCCTCCTCGAACTCGGCCTGTTCCTCACCGCGTTCGCCGCCGGCGTCGCCTGGCTCGCGAGCCGCCCGCAGCCCCCGGCGCTCGCCGTGAAGCTCGTCGTCGACGCCAACGTCCTCTGGGCCGTCCTCAGCGTCGTCGCCCTCGTCGCCTGGCTGGAGCCGACCACCGCCGGCCTGCTCTGGACCCCGATGCAGGCCGCCACCGTCGCCGGCTTCGCCGCGCTCCAGTGGGCCGCCCTCAGGGCCGCCGCGCCCGCCGCCCGCTGAAGGGTCAGGCGCCCGCCGCAGCCGCGGCGAGCGACCGCAGGTACGCGACCGTCTCCGGGTCGGCCGGGAGGAACGTCTCGATGGCCAGCTCGGCGACGGTCACGTCCATCGGCGTGTTGAACGTCGAGATCGACGACACGAACGACAGCACCCGCCCGTCGTGCTCGATCCGCAGCGGCAGCGCGAAGTACGGGTACGGCTCCGCGTCCGGCCGGTCCTCCGGGTCGATCCGCTCGGGCAGCGGATAGGCCGCCACCTCCTCGTACAGCTCCCGCAGCGGCTCCGAACGGGCCAGCGCGATCTGACGCTCCATCTGGGCCAGGAGATGGCCCCGCCACTCCCGCAGGTTCCGGATCCGCGGCGCCAGGCCCTCCGGGTGCAGGGTGAGCCGCATCGCGTTCATCGGCGGGGTGAGGAGATGCTCCGGAATCCCGCCGAGGAGCAGCTCGATCCCCCGGTTCGCCGCCACCACGGTGTACGTGCCGTCGACCACGAGCGCCGGATACGGCTCGTACCCGTCGAGCAGCTGCTGGATCCCCCAGCGCAGCGTCTCCAGACGCGGCGCGTCCAGCGGCGACTCCGCGTACCGGGGCGCGTACCCCGCCGCGAGCAGCAGCGCGTTCCGCTCGCGCACCGGCACCTCCAGGTGCTCGGCCAGCTTCAGCACCATCTCCTCGCTCGGCCGGGAACGGCCCGTCTCCACGAAGGAGATGTGCCGCGCCGAGGAGTCCGCGCGCAGCGCCAGTTCCAGCTGGCTCAGCCGCCGCTGCTCACGCCATCCGCGCAGCAGCGGGCCCACCCCCGTGTCGGTCACGACAGTTGTCATGGCCAGACGGTATCCCAGAGGGGGACGCCGGGTAGCTTTCCCCCGGGGCCCTGTCCGTCACCCCGTCACCCCGCACCACCCGACCGGAGGGAGCACCGCCGTGCCCACACAGCCGCTGTCGCAGAAGGAGATCGAGGACCGCCTGAGGGAGCTCCCCGGCTGGTCCGTCGACGCGGACCGGCTCACCCGCACCTACCGGCTCGGCGACCACTTCGCGGCGACCGCGCTCGTCGTCCACGTGGCCCAGATCCAGCAGGAGCTCGACCACCACTCGGACCTGACCCTCGGCTACAACACGGTCGCCGTCGCCGTGAGCACCCACTCCGCGGGCGGCGCCCTCACCGAGAAGGACTTCGAACTCGCCGACCGCGTCGAACGGATCGCCCCGGGCCACGGCGCGAGCTGACCCACCGTAGGATCCCGGGCATGGCGGAGACCGTGCTCGACTACGAGGCCGAGGCAGCGCCCTGCGACCGCCGCCGTGGAGGGGCACCCGGCGCCGTGTGAGACCCGCGCCCGCGCTGGGCCGCGCCCACCCGCCGTGCGGGCCCGCGCCCGGCCTGGGCGGCGCCCGGGCCCACCGCCGTGTGGGACCCGCGCCGGGGCTGGACGGTGCCCCGGCCCACCGCCGTGTGGGACCCGCGCCGGGGCTGGACGGTGCCCCGGCCCACCGCCGTGTGGGCAATCGTCCCGCTGGGGCGGGACGGGTGGGCACACGGGACGGCGCGCCCAGCGGCGCCTCCGCGTTCCGCGC
>NZ_JBSHDU010000021.1:0-7225 GCF_053616475.1 Streptomyces sp. NPDC055815
GGCGCGGAACGCGGAGGCGCCGCGAGAGGGCGCCGTCCCGTGTGCCCACCCGTCCCGCCCTGCGGGACGATTGCCCACACGGCGGCGGGGCGCCGCCCGCCCGGGTGCGGCACACACGGGCGTGGGCGCGGGCCCGGGCGGGCGGCGGGCGCGGGGACTCCCTGTGGAACTTGGCCGCGGGGCCGGTACGTTTCTCGGGCATCTGACACTCGTCCCCCTGGGAGCCCCCGAGATGACCACGGCCACCACCCGGCGCCACGAACGACGGATCAGCCCCGTCTTCCTGGCGATCCTCGCCGTCATGGCCGTCACCGGCTGGGCGGTGTGGACGGACTTCGCCGCCTCGCCCGGCCTCGCGGTGTTCCTCTTCGTGACCTCGGCCTGGGTGGTGTCGCTCTGTCTGCACGAGTACGCCCACGCCAGGACCGCCCTGCACGGCGGGGACATCACGGTGGGCGCCAAGGGCTATCTGACGCTCAACCCGCTCGCGTACACGCACGCGTGGCTGAGCATCATCCTGCCGGTGCTGTTCGTGATCATGGGCGGGATCGGTCTGCCGGGCGGCGCGGTCTTCATCGAGCAGGGCCGGATCAGGGGCCGCTGGAAGCACAGCCTGATCTCGGCGGCGGGCCCGCTGGCGAACGTCCTGTTCGCGCTCGTGTGCACGGCGCCGTTCTGGCTGGGCGCGCTCGACGGCGTGCCGGCCGCGTTCCAGTTCGCGCTGGCGTTCCTGGCGTTCCTCCAGGTGACGGCCGCGCTCCTGAACTTCCTGCCGGTGCCGGGGCTCGACGGCTACGGGGTGGTGGAGCCCTGGCTGTCGTACCAGGTGAAGCGGCAGATCGCGCCGTACGCGCCGTACGGCTTCTTCATCGTGATCGCGCTGCTGTTCGTGCCGGCGGTCAACAACGCCTTCTTCGACGCGATCGACGCCCTGATGCGGACCCTCGGGGTGCCGGAGGCGGCCCGCTACTGCGGTTCGCAGCTGTTCCGGGTCTGGGAGGGCAGCCCCCCGGAGTTCTGCCAGGTCTAGCCCTCGGCCCGCGCCTGCATCTTCGCGCGGCGGATGTAGTACCAGGCCATGTTCGAGGAGAGGCCCGCCAGGAGGACCCAGACGACGCCGAGGAAGCTGCCCTCGACGAAGGAGACGACGGCCGCGGCGACGGCCAGGGCGCAGACCACGAGGGCGTAGAGGGCGAGGCGGGGCATGGGGGTCGACTCCTGAGGGTCCGGGTACGGCGTTTCGTGCCCGTCCAGTGTCCCCCATGCCCCGATCCGCGACGGGACCGGCTCAGACGTCCGTGACGCGCAGGCCCGCGTGCGCCTTGTAGCGGCGGTTGACCGAGATCAGGTTCGCGACGAGCGACTCGACCTGGTGGGCGTTGCGCAGCCGTCCGGCGAAGACGCCGCGCATGCCGGCGATGCGGCCGGCGAGGGCCTGGACGATCTCGACGTCGGCGCGCTCCTCGCCGAGGACCATGACGTCCGTGTCGATCTCCTCGATGGAGGTGTCCTTGAGGAGGACCGCGGAGAGGTGGTGGAAGGCGGCGGCGACCCGGGAGTCGGGGAGGAGCGCGGCGGCCTGCTCGGCGGCGGAGCCCTCCTCGGGCTTGAGGGCGTAGGCGCCCTTCTTGTCGAAGCCGAGCGGGTTGACGCAGTCCACGACGAGCTTGCCGCGGAGCTCCTCGCGCAGGGACTCCAGGGTCTTGGCGTGGCCGTCCCACGGCACGGCGACGATCACGACGTCGCTGCGGCGGGCGGTCTCGGCGTTGTCGGCGCCCTCGACGCCGTGGCCGATCTCCGCGGCGACGTCCTGCGCGCGCTCGGCGGCGCGGGAGCCGATGATCACCTTCTGGCCGGCCTTGGCCAGCCGGTAGGCGAGGCCGCGGCCCTGGTCGCCGGTGCCGCCGAGGACGCCGACGACGAGACCGGAGACGTCGGGGAGGTCCCAGGGGTCCTTGGGGGCGGGCTTGCTCTCAGTCGTAGTCATGGCCCCGACATTACCGACCGGTCGGGTCGGTGGGGGATGGCCGCGCGCCACCCGGCCGGCGGGGCCGACCCGGGCCGCGACGAGCCGCGCCCGCCGCCCCGCCCGCCGCCGTCCCTACCAGCGGGCCGGCGGCGGTGCCGTCAGGCGGTCCGCCAGGTGCGAGAGGCGGTCCCGGAAGCGGCGGGTTCCGCGGGGGGACGGCAGGCTGTTCTCGCCGGCCGCCGCGCTCACCAGGTGCTGCACGGTGTCCAGGTCCACCCCCGCGTCCTCCGCCACGGTGAGCGTCTCGTGCGCGAGGCCCCGTACCTCCTCGTCGCCCCCGTCGAGCGTGAGGACCGTCACCCCCGCGCGTCGGGCGTCGTGCACCCGCTGGAGCAGCCCCGCGTCCGGCCGCTCGGGCGCCACCATGAGCAGGGTCGCCCCGCGCCCCGCGGCCTCCAGGCGGCAGAGGCCGACGGCCAGGTGCGCGGGGTCTCCGGGCCGCACCCGGTGCCGTACCAGCGTCGGCGCCAGCTCGGGGAGGCCCGACCAGGCGGACTCGTCGACCAGGTGCGCCGCCAGGTGCCAGGGCTCGTACTCCTCCGTGCCGACGAGGAGCAGTCCGCCCCGGTGCGGTACGACGGAGGACCGGAGCGCGCCCGCGAACCGGCGGGCCGCGCCCGGCCACTCCGTCCCGGCGAGCACTTCCCGCAGCAACGCGACCCGTACGGCATCCATGGGCCCGCATCCTGCCCGAGCCGGGGCCCGCGCGCGGCGGATCGGCGAGCTTCCACCCGTACGGGAGGGGTCGCGGCGTCCGTAATTCGGTTGCCCCTCTCCGTCCGGCGGACGGAGCATGACCTTTCGTGTCCTCCGCTCTCTCCAGGCTCTCCGCCCTGCTTCCCGATCTCGCGCCGTGGCGTTCCTCCGCCGACTTCCGGCTGCTGTGGGTGCAGGGGCTCGTGACGTACTTCGGCAGCGCGATGGCGATGATCGCCCTGCCGCTGCAGATCAAGGAGCTGACGGGTTCACCGCTCGCGGTCGGCGCGATGGGCGCGGTCGAGCTGGTGCCGCTCGTGGTGTTCGGCCTGTACGGCGGGGCGCTCGCGGACGCGGTCGACCGGCGGAAGGTGATCCTCTGGACGGAGGCGGGGCTCGGCCTGCTCGCCGGGCTCCTGCTGCTGAACTCGCTGCTGCCGGAGCCGATGCTGTGGCCGTTGTACGTGGTCGCGGCGGGGGTGTCGGCGCTCGCGGGGCTCCAGCGTCCGGCGCTCGACTCGCTGCTCGCCCGGATCGTGCCGCACGACCAGCAGACGGCGGCGGCCGCGCTGAACTCGCTGCGCTGGCAGATCGGCTCGATCGCGGGGCCGGCCGTGGCGGGTCTGGTGGTGGCGTACGCGGGTCACGCGACGGCGTTCGGGGCGACGGTCGCCTGTTTCGCGGTCTCGGTCCTGATGTGCCGCCGTCTCGCCCCGGCGCCGCCCGCGCACGACGCGGAGAAGCCCTCGCTGCGGGGCATCGCGGAGGGGGCGCGGTACGCCTGGTCGCGGCCGGTGCTGCTCGGCACGTACGCGATCGACCTGGCGGCGATGCTCTTAGCCTTCCCGAACACGATCTTCCCGTTCCTCGCGGACGAGCTGGACGCGGACTGGTCGCTCGGTCTGATGTACGCGGCGGGCTCGGTCGGCTCCCTCGTCCTCGGTCTGACGAGCGGCTGGACCTCGAAGGTGCGGCGGCACGGGCTGCTCGTGGCCGGGGGCGCGGCCGGCTGGAGTCTGGCGATCGCGGCGGCCGGCTGGTTCGGGAACGTGTGGCTGGTGCTGCTGTGCCTGGCCTTCGCGGGCGCGGGCGACATGCTGAGCGGGCTCGGCCGGGCGACGATCTGGAACCAGACGATCCCGGAGGAGCTGCGGGGCCGGCTCGCCGGCATCGAGGTGCTCTCCTACAGCGTGGGCCCGCAGCTGGGCCAGGTCCGGGCGGGCGCGATGGCCGGCTGGACCGGCACCCGGGCGTCCGTCTGGACGGGCGGCGTGGCGGGCGTCGTCTCGGTGGGCCTGCTCTGCCTGGCCCTGCCGAAGCTCCTCACGTACGACTCGACGACGGACGAGGACTCCCTGCGGCGCAAGGCCCAGCAGGAGGCGACACGGCGGGAGGCCGCGGAGGCCGCCTGAGCGGCTCCGCGGGGCCCCCGCGCCCTCGCGGGGGCCGGGACGCCAGAGGCCCTGCGAGCCCCCGGCGCCCGGGCTGCGCGGGGCCCGGATCCCACAGGACCCGGGCCCCACCGGCTCCTACTCCTCCGGCGTCCCGCCCTTCCCGCCCGCGTCGTGCCAGCGAGGATCCGTCTCCCACTCCAGGTTCCGCTCCCGGGCGGTCTCCATCGCGTGGGTGGCCTCCTCACGGCTGGCGTAGGGGCCGAAGCGGTCCTTCGCCGGGCACTCGGGGCCCTCCTCGACCTTCTTGTGTTCCAGGCAGTAGTACCACTCGCCCGGTTTGCCCACCGTGCGCTTCTTGAACAGGGCCATCGTCTTCGGCTCCTTCCTTCGGGACCATGCTGCCCCAGACCCGGTCGTTAGACTCGCTGGCATGTCTGGCCAGTCGCTTCTCGTACCGGGGGAGCTCTCCCCCCACCGTTCCGTTCCGGGTTCCATCCGCCGCCCCGAGTACGTCGGGAAGCCCGCACCGGCCCCGTACACCGGGCCCGAGGTGCAGGATTCCGACACCATCGAACGGATGCGGATCGCCGGCCGCATCGCCGCACAGGCGATGGAGGAGGCCGCCAAGCACATCGCCCCGGGTGTCACCACCGACGCGCTCGACCGGGTCGCGCACGAGTACATGTGCGACCACGGCGCCTACCCGTCCACGCTGGGCTACCGCGGCTTCCCGAAGTCGCTGTGCGCCTCGATCAACGAGGTCATCTGCCACGGCATCCCGGACTCCACCGTCCTGCGGGACGGCGACATCGTGAACCTGGACGTCACCGCGTACATCAACGGCGTCCACGGCGACAACAACGCCACCTACCTGTGCGGCGACGTCGACGAGGAGTCGCGGCTGCTCGTGGAGCGCACCCGGGAGTCCCTGAACCGGGCCATCAAGGCGGTGAAGCCGGGCCGCCAGATCAACATCATCGGGCGGGTCATCGAGTCGTACGCCAAGCGCTTCGGCTACGGCGTCGTGCGGGACTTCACGGGGCACGGCATCAACTCGTCGTTCCACTCCGGCCTGATCGTCCCGCACTACGACTCGCCCCACCACACCACCGAGATCAAGACCGGCATGACGTTCACGATCGAGCCGATGCTGACGCTCGGCACGCACGACTACGACATGTGGGACGACGGCTGGACCGTGGTGACCAAGGACCGGAAGCGGACGGCGCAGTTCGAGCACACGCTCGTGGTGACCGAGAACGGGGCCGAAATCCTTACGTTGCCCTGACCCCGTGAAGGGGTAGCGTTTTACCGACAGGACGTCGGGAACCAGTTGACTTAGGTAAGCCTAAGTAGGCAGGATCGTCACTGGTTCCCGTCCCATCGGTCTCGGAGGCACGCCTTGGACACGCCCTTCTCGACGCTCATCCGTACGGCCTCGCACGCGCAGCACACGGAGGCGGAGACCTCGTCCTTCATGGGTGACCTGCTGGGCGGACGACTGGCCGTCGACGCCTACGCGCGGTACACCGAGCAGCTCTGGTTCGTGTACCGGGCCCTGGAGGAGGGCGCGGACGCGTTGCGCGAGGACCCGGTCGCCGGGCCCTTCATACAGCCCGCGCTCTTCCGCACGGCCGCCCTGGAGCAGGACCTCGCCCATCTGCGCGGCCCCGGCTGGCGGGACGGGGTCTCCCCGCTGCCCGCCACCGTCGCCTACGCCGAGCGGGTCGCCGAGTGCGCCCGTGACTGGCCGGCCGGCTATGTGGCCCACCACTACACGCGCTACCTGGGCGACCTGTCGGGCGGTCAGATCATCCGCGACAAGGCGGAGCGGACCTGGGGCTTCGACCGCAAGGGCGACGGCGTCCGCTTCTACGTCTTCGAGGAGATCTCCAACCCGGCGGCGTTCAAGCGGGCCTACCGGGAGCTGCTCGACGGGGTGAACGCCGACGACCTGGAGAAGCAGCGGATCGTCGACGAGTGCAAGCGCGCCTTCGACTTCAACAGCGCGGTCTTCCGGGAGCTGGGCGGGGAGTACCCCCTCAGCGCCTGAGCGTCCCCGGAGGTCAGAGCGTCATCGTTCCTTCCAGGCGGACCCGTCCGCCGAGTTCCACGATGCCGCCGGGGCCGGGGGCGGTGAGCAGCTGCGAACCCCGGCCCTGCGTGATGTTCAGGGCCCGTCCGAGTTCCGCCGTGAGGAGCAGCGCCGCCGCTCCGGTCGCCTCGTCCTCGTCGATGCCGTCGCCGCGGCCCGGGAAGGCCCGCGCCCTGATGCGGCCGGCGGCCTCCTCCTCCCAGGCCCAGGCGTAGATCCACTCCCCCGGTTCGGGCACGTCGAGGGCGTCCACCTCGGCGACGGAGCCGTACTGGCGCAGGGTGCGGGGCGGTGCCCACTCGGCGCGCGCCTCGATCCAGGTGAACTCGCCGTCCCCGCGCACCCACACCTCGCCGGCCGGCGGGTGGACGACCTCCAGGTCGAGGAGCCAGGCGGCGCCGACGAGCGGGTGCCCGGCGAACGGCAGCCGCAGGCCGGGGGTGTAGATGTCGACGATCCCGCGCTCCGGGTCGTCGACGAACACCGTCTCGCTGAAGCCGAGTTCCTTGGCGAGCGCCTGCCGGGAGGACTCGTCGGGGTGGGTACGGGCGTCCCGTACGACCCCGAGGCGGTTGCCGTGCCGGCCGTCGCCCGCACAGAAGACCCGGAGGACGTCGATGTCAGTGGCGGTCGTGTTCATGGCGGAATTCAACCACCCGCCGCTGTCCGGCAGGGGCGTACCGCCCTTCCCCGCCCCTTCCCCCACCCGTTCCCCCGTCCACGTACTGACGCGTAACCAGAAACGGGACAATTCACCCTGCTTGACCTGCTCTTGACCAAGCCATGAGGGGGGCATGGAGACACCGTGACCCGGCCGTGTCCGGTACGCCCGGCCTGAGAGCTGAATCACTGGACGGGTGGGTATTGCTGAGGTAAGCCTCGGTTAAGTTAGGTCCGCCTCAGCACCGTCCCCCTCGTTCCTGGAGTCCCCATGCGAGCCGTCCGCTTCTCCGTCGTCACCGCCGCCGCGACCGCGGCCGCTCTGACCGCCGTCACGGGCTGCGCCGAGAA